>JBBRUD010000048.1:0-30948 GCA_038248065.1 Desulfovibrionales bacterium
GGGACTACGCCACCAAGTGGCTCTGGACTTACAACAACGAACGGCCCAACATGGGCATTGGCGGCATTACCCCGAGGCAAAAACTGAGATCGGCCGCATAGCCGCTACTTTTCAAACCGCCTAAAAAGGGGAGGATTACCATTCCAGCCCCACGGATCCAAGATTTTTGGGCAAAAAGCAGGCGTACACAGGCAGATAGACAACCGCCGCAGCCAGGGCGACAAACCGCGTCAGCAGCCAGGCATCCACGTTCCACCTTCTAGCCAGCACACCATACAAGGCCCAGACCACGGACGAACCCACAAGCAGGGCATCTCCCGGAAGGGTGTCCCGGCTGCCGTCTGCCGTCTGCCAGCAGATGCGGCGCTATGCACGCTAAACCCAGACCAATCAGGCACATCCCGCCCCATTGGTGTTGTGTTGGCACTCTCCCCAACAACCACCAACTGAACAACGCCGTCTCAAAAGGCAGAATTCCCGGAAAGAGCACGGCACCGTGCGTTGCTGGAGCCAGCCTAAACCCCCAGTATACCAGAAGGGAATAGACCACCCCGTTGAGCCCGGCCAGAACCCACAATCTCCAGGCTCTCCAGCATATGCCCCTGATGTTTCTGGAAAACGGAGCCAGCACCAACGCCGCCGTGCCCAGCCGAAGCGCAGTCATGTCATAGGGCGTCAAGGCCGAGTTCCCCGAAAGCCCGAGCCTGCTCACCAACATGAAGGCGCTCCAGAAACACACCACCGCAAATCCCTCAAAATATCCGCTGCGCACAACACTTCTCCTTGCTGCTTGCTTCAATCCCAGAAAACTCTTATCGGAATTGAACATCACGACAAACGATTTATAATGATTTTATTAATCATAAGAAGTGAACGATGGAATTGACTGATCTCTGCGTGTTTCAGGCAGTGGCTCGCCACGGTGGCGTCACCTCCGCTGCGGTGCGGCTCAACAAGGTGCAGTCTGGGATCTCCGCGCGAATTCAGAAGCTTGAGGTGGAGTTGGGGACGGCGCTGTTCGCGCGCCAAGGGCGCAGGATGGTGCTCACCGCCAGCGGACGGACCCTGCTGGACTACGCGGACAAAATCCTGCTGCTTTCCGCAGAGGCTGCCTCCTGCGTGCGGGGTGAGATCTTCAAAGGGCCGCTCAGGCTGGGGGCCATGGAAAGCACCTCCGCCTCAAGGCTCCCCAGGCTTCTGGGCGAATACCACCGCCGCTACCCCGATGTTGCGCTGGAGCTTTCCACCGCGACCACTGAGGAGCTGATCCGGGACGTGGCCGGATACGCGCTGGACGCGGCATTCGTCAGCGAGCCGGTGACTACGGAAGGACTTGAGCGCCGCCAGGCCTATGCGGAGGAGCTGGTGCTAGCCTCGGCGGCTGGACATACGCCCATCAGAGAGCCCGGCGATCTGGGGACCGGGGCCTTGCTGGTGTTCAAGCGCGGCTGCGCCTACAGGAGACGCCTGGAAGACTGGACCAACACCCAGCCGGGTCAAACCGCGCGGCGCGTGGTGGAGCTTGGTTCCTACCAGACAATGCTCGGCTGCGCCGCATCGGGCATGGGCGTGGCCATCATGCCCCGCTCCGTGGCGGAACTCATGCCCGGCTCCCCAGGTGTAAGCCTGCATGAGCTGCCGCCGGAATACGCTAAAGCCGTCACCTCGCTCATCTGGAAACAAGACAACGCCACAGAACCGCTGAAGGCCCTGGTCCGAATGCTGGAGGCGTCGGTGCGGGAAGAGTGAGAAAGAGAAGAGAAGAGCCTCCGGCGGCCAGAGGGCAATACGGATGCTAGCCTCGCAAGAGGCGTAGCAGCCCGTTTCGAACGAAGTGCAATGGCCCTCTGGACTCCCTTATAGCTGCGCATCGACTCATGTACGTTACGTCTTGCTTGCCCCCCTCTTGCGGGGTCCGGGGGGCGCTTGCCCCCCGGCGGGTGCAGGGATTACGGATGCCTGGCCGGAACGGCCTTGGCAGCCCGTTTCGAACGCAGTGCAGCGCCCTTGCCAGCGCACCTGGCTTCTTACTTCTCGAAGAGCTTCCGGTACTGGCCGTAGCCTTCTTTTTCCAAGTCTTCAGCCGGGATGAACCGGAGGGAGGCCGAGTTCATACAGTAGCGCAATCCTGTTGGCTTGGGTCCGTCGGGGAAGACGTGGCCGAGGTGGGAGTCACCTTGCTTGCTGCGCACTTCGGTGCGGACGCCGAAGAGTTTGTGGTCCTGCTTCTCCACAATGTTACCCGGATCAAGAGGGCGCACGAAGCTGGGCCAGCCAGTGCCAGAGTCGTATTTGTCGGTGGAGGAAAACAGCGGTTCACCGGAGACAATATCCACGTAAATTCCGGGTTTCTTGTTGTCGTTGTAAGGGTTCTTGAAAGGCGGCTCGGTGCCTTCGTGCTGAGTGACGTCAAACTGTACAGACGTAAGCTTCTTGCGCAGTTCGGCCTCACTCGGCTTGACGAACGTCTTGGGCGGCGCAGACACGGAGGCGGTGGCTGGGGCTCCAGTGACGTCGGCAGGCGCGAGCTTGCCGTTAGGCACGGCCAAAGCATCTGAAACCGTCTGCTCGCCCCACACTTTTTCAAGGAATTGGTCCCGCCCGGAACCGTGGCGGTAGTACTTGTAGCGGATGGGATTAACCTTGTAATAATCCTGATGATAGTCCTCGGCTGGATAAAAAGCCGTAAACGGGCGGATTTCCGTGGCGATGGGCTTGCCGCCGAATTTCCCCGACGCGGCCAGCCGGGCCTTGGAGGCCTCAGCAATGCGCTGCTGCTCGGCATCGCGGGTAAAGATGGCTCCACGGTATTGCAGACCGCGGTCCACGAATTGCCCGCCCGCATCAGTGGGGTCCATATGCCGCCAGAAATACTCGACCAGTTGTTCGTAGCTCACCTTATTCGGATCAAAATACACCTGGACGGATTCCAGATGGCTGGTCAGCCCAGCCGACACCTGTTCATAGGTGGGGTTCACTTCCTTACCACCGGAGAAGCCGGAAATTACCCTGGTGACGCCTGGGATCTTCTCGAAATCCGACTCCGTACACCAGAAGCATCCGCCAGCGAAGGTGGCCACGGATTCGCCCGGTTTGGCCAGGAGTTCGTCTGCGGTCACGGCCTGGGCCGGGCCGGAGAGCGGCCAGATGCAGGAGACGGCCAAGAGGGGCAGCAGCCATTTTGCGGAAGTTGCAAATACCATGAGACACCTCAATATTGTTTGCTGTTGGTACTCCCTGCCGTGCGGCGCACAGATGCAAATGCCAGCGTTTCTATAAGAGACATTTGCGAGAGTGCTTTACAATTGGGCTTGAGTGTCGGTTTGTCAACGGCAACAGGGAATCATTGCGAAATATTCATAAAAAAGAAACACTCCGAACAGCATACGACTGAGATGACGGCGTAGCGGACAGCTACAGCAGGCCTCGGCTTTCAGGTTGGGCTGTTGCTGTCAGCGGTCCTCGCGCCTGCTCCCACGCAAAAAGGCGGCCCATGGGCCGCCTTTTCGCTCTACTATAAGGGATTCCAAAGGGGGATTCCCCCCTTGGCCGCCGGAGGCATCTTCCTCCCCCGGCAGTTCTCTTCTTCCTACTCTACTTACGCTGCTCTTCCTCTCCCCCTCCCCCTCCTACCAGACCTTCTTCCGCTGCTCCGCCAGGGCCTTGGCCTGCTCGTCGTAGTCGGTGAAGCCGGCGTGATGCAGGGAATCGAGCACGGTGCGCTCCCAGTTCCAGGCGGCGTAGATCACGGGCTTGTGGAAACAGGACCGGAACTTCTCCAGCTCCTGGCGATAGAAGGACTCCTTGGGGGTATCCAGGTGGTCGCGCAGCTGGGTGGCCAGGCGGGTGACTTCACCCTCGTACCACTCGGCCAGATCCGTGGCGCTTTTGTACTTCTTAAGGATGTGCTCGTACTCGTAGGAGGCCAGCAGGTCGTGCAGGCGCTCCAGGTGTTGTTCGCCCAGCCACTGGCCCAGCTTGGCCACGGGGATGTTCAAGGCTTCCACCTTGGCCACGTCGAATTTGGTTTGATAGTAGGTGTCGGGCACCACCGAGGCGGACACAATGCCTGCGATGGACACCAATCCGCGCAGGATCAGGCTGTTGGACACGCCCTGGCCGCAGAAGCCCACTTTCTTGCCCAGTTTCTGGCCGGTGAAGATGGTGACCAGAATGGCCCAAATGACGGCCGGATCTTCTTCGTCGTAGATGTGGGCCAGACTCGGATTGTCGCGGTCGGTGGCCAGCACCATCTGGGTCATATCGTTGGAGCCGATGGAGAAGCCGTCGAACTCCTCCAGGAACTGCTTGGCCAGGATGGCGTTGGAGGGAATCTCGCTCATCTGGTGGAGCTTAAGGCCGTCTTCGCCGGAGCGCAGCTTGTGCACTTTGGCAAGATAGCTCTTGGTGGCACGCGCTTCTTCCAGGGTGCGCACGAAGGGCAGCATCATCTGGAGGTTCTTGCCGCCGAAGATGCCCCTGGCCAGCTTGAAGGATTCGATCTCCCAGTCGTGGATGTTGCGGGAGACGCCCCGGTAGCCGAGCATGGGGTTATCTTCAAAGGCCTCGAAGAGCATGCCGCCCACGAGGTTTTTGTATTCGTTGGATTTGAAGTCTGTGGTGCGGTAGATGATGGGGCGACCGTGGAAGCCCATGGCGAACAGCGCCAGGCTCTGAGCCAGGGTCTGAACGTAGAGTTCCTTGCCGGAGCGGTAGCCGCGGGAACGCAGCTGCTTGGCGATGCGTCCAGGCAGGGTGCGCACTTCCTCGATATCGCGCTGGATACCCACCTGGCGGGCAATCTCGGCCCGCATGGCCACGATTTTCTCCAGGGTTTCCTTGATGATGGGCTCATCAGCCACGGCCTGGGCGCGTTCAGCGATATGGGCCTTCAGCTCCATGCGGCGCTTCACGGCGTCGGTGTGGGCGGCGGTATCCTGCAACTCGTCCCAGTGGCCCATGATGACCGCGATGTGGTCTTCCAGGCTGGTGGAAGTTTTCAGCACTTCCAGGCGGCGGGTGGCGCAGCCCAGATATTCGTCGAGCTTCTTGTCGAGCTCGCGCAGCTTGCGGTGGATGGCCAGCACCTCGTCGGTGCCGCGCGCGCCCTCGCGCTCGGTGAGGTCTTCCAGCTCTTTGGAAACCCCGGTCACCAGGCCGACGTACTGGCGCAGCTTGAGATCCATGGGGATGTAGCCCGCAGCCATCTGGTCTTTAATGACCTTGGTGAGGCGGACGTCGTATTCCTGGAGTTTCCTGTCCACCATCTGGTTCAGGGTGCCGTTGTCGTAGGCTTCCAGGGCCATGGGGTGGACGCCGATGTTGCCCAGCATGAACTCGGCGCGCAGCAGGCCGACCTCGAAGTCGCCAACGGTGCGCAGGCGCGACAGGAACAGTGCCTGGCCGACGTCGGCCAGAATCAGGCCGATTTTAGTCTTGGTTTCCGGCAGCTTGGAGAGGTCCATCTCCGCGCCCACGGCAACGAGAGGCAGCAGGCCACGGTAGACACGGCCACGCGAGCCATCCACGGTGATTTCCTGGCCGTCGAGTGAGCGCAGCAGTTCGGCGCGCTGGATGCCGATGATGGCCGGGATGCCCAGCTCCCGCGAGGTGATGGCCGCGTGGGAGGTATCGCCGCCCGCGTCGGCCAGGATGGCCGATGCCAGACGCATGCCCGGCACCATGTCCGGGTCGGTGCGTTCGGCGGCCAGAATGTCGCCTTTGTTGATCTTGTTGAGTTCAAGGGCGGACCGCAGGAACTTCACCGTGCCCTGCCCGGCCCCGCGCGACGCGCCGTTGCCGTCCAGCACAACCTCGGCTCTGGCCAGGGCGTGCTTGTCCACTTCCATGCGGCGCATGAAAATGGTGTGGGGGTGAAGTTCGAACTCTTCGTTCCAGCGGGTTTCGGGCCGGGCCTGCACAAACCACAGCCGCTCGGACTGGTCGATACAGAACTCGGTATCCATGATCATGCCGCCGTATGACTTGGATATCTGGCGCACGCCACGGGCCACTTCCTCGGCCTGGGCCAGGGAGAGCGCCCAGCGGTAGGCCTCCAGATCGTCGACTTTCACCAGCTTGGTGCCGCCGCGTTCGTCGTAGATGATCTTCTTATCTTTGTAGCCCATGAAGCGGATGACCACCTCGCGGTTGTCCTCGCGCTGGAAGATGTAGAGCTTGTCCGGGGTGACGATGCCGCCCACAACCGCTTCGCCCAGACCGTAGCTGGCGTCGATGGAGACCAGATCCTTGCGGTCGGTGCCCTGGCAGCCGGTGGAGGTGTCGGCGGAGAAGGCGGTGCCGGAGATCACCGGGTTGATCATGCGCATAATGCACACGGACAACGAAGTGTTCTCGATGGCCCACTCTTCCTTGGCCTTTTCAGCGATGGACTCGTCGCCGGTGCGCTCAGCCAGGGAGACGGCGTCCAGAATGGCTTCGCGCCGGTAGGTCATGGAGCGCAGGTTGTAGGCCGAGGAACAGTCCCACTGATAGGCCTCCACGGCCCGGTCGTCGCCCACCACGTTGAGGTAGGTATCCTGCAGGCCGGCAAAGGCCTTCTTGCGGGAATCCTCGCCAGCGGCGGAGGAGCGCACGGCCACGGGCACGTCTTCCAGCCCGGCGTCATGGCAGATGTCCTGGTAGGCACTGCGCACGGCTTCGGCCACGGTCTCGGGCATCTCCACGGAGAGGATGGCCGCCTGCACCAGCACGGAGCGCTTGCGCAGCTGATCGATACCCTCAGGGGAGGTGGCGAAGCCTTCGACCACGTTGTTAATAAAGGTGCGCAGTTTGATGAGGGTGGCTTTCCCCTCAGCCGAGGCTTTCACTTCCTGGGCAAGGGTGCGCACGAAATGTTTAAGGAACTCCGGGTCTTTGTTGACTTCTTCGCTGGTCCAGTCGACGCGGTTGTATTCGTGGTCTACGGTAGCCCGGATCAAGGCGGCGTTGACCTTGGTTTGGTCGAGCAGCATATGAAAAGCCGTGGAGGACACGGCCCGAAATTGCGGAGCGCGGATGCCTTCCACCTGGCTGATGAGGGCGGTATTGTAGTTCTTGCCTCCGACCAGGAGTTCGGCCTCCTCGCCGATCGCCACAATATCGGCACCAGTAAGAATAAGCTTGTCGGTCAGCTCATTCTCCTCTTTGACAGGGGCTTTCGGTGTGGCCTTAACCATTACGTTCCTCCTTGAATGTCCGTGGGCGCGAGCCGCCCATTCCCTCATGTGCTTCGGCTATCATCTGGCTACGCTTCTCGCCAAGAAATAACTTAGTCAACGCCTTCCTCCATACCATGGCCGCAATAGGGGCAATAATGGAAGTCGTCATTAGCCAGGGGCTGTTTGCAACTGGCGCAGGCCTTCTGCACGCTTATCAGCTCGATAAGCAGCTCCCCTTCCTTCACCGGAACCATTTTCTTGTCCTCGAAATAGTCGGCATTGCGCAGCACGCGCTTGACCAACCCTTCCACTGTGGAAAACACTGATTTTTCCTGCTTCATCACCGAGATGTTGAACAGTTCCTGGCCGGGCCTGACAAAATCGCCGGGGCTGACGTGCATCACCCACAGATCACCGTTGCAGGGCGCCGCCACGTGGAAGGGGTTTTCGGGATCAGCCACTTCGTGGGAGTTGGAGGTTGCGCCGAGCAGGGCCTCGGCCACCTTCACCTGATGGGAGAGGATTTCCGCGTCGAGCACATAGCGCACCACGCTCATGCCCTGGTGATCCGGGGCGGTGATGTCGAGCAACGTGAAGGTATGCGGCTTGCCGCGCGAATCCTCCATGAATATTTCCTGTCCGGGTTCCAGACCCTCGAACCAGACGTCCAGCGGCAGCAGGTTGGGGTCGCCATACTTGGCCTTGAACTCAATGGTCTTCAGGGCGTCGCCGGGATGATTCAGGTACATGACGAATTCTTCGTCCGTGGGCTCACGGTCCAGCCTCCGGCGCAGCGCTTCGCGCTCACCAGGCAGATCGGCGTCCTTAAGGGACTTCAAAGGTGAATCCGTGGTGCGCTGGTCCATGGCGGCCTTCCATTCGGAGCCGAAGGCGGATTCGTAGACCCACTCGGGGGGCCAGCCCAGCGGCAGCTTGCCGTACTTGCCCAGCAGCAACTGGCGGAAGGCGTCGTTGGCATCGGCGTAAAGCATCAGCCGGTCGGATTTGCAGGCCGGGGTGATGCACTCGTCGGGATGCTTGGAGGTGGCCTCCAGAACTTCGAGCATATCCCGCACCGCCCGCTCGCCGCCGCGTTTGTAGGCCCCGGTGACGGCCAGGAAGGCCGTGTTCCAGGTGATCTGCGAACCGGGAGTGACGTCATGGTAGCGCACGATGCGCCGGGTGCCCGCCAGAAATTGCAACATATAGGGCAGCAGGTGGATGTACCCCTGCTTCATGGCCCCTTCCTGGGAGGACGAGGTGGCGCCGCCGGGCATGCCGTGCTCCACCACGTCGTAGTCGATACCCTGGAAGTAGGGAGCGGTGTAGCGGTCGTAATAGGGCATGATCTGCTTGAGCACGAAGCCGCAGGTGCGGATCATATCCTTGTTAAGGCCGGTCTTGAGCCCCAGCTCGTCTTCCATGTAGGCGGCAGTGGAGAGCACTTCGCCCTGGCCGTACCAGCGCACGGACGCGCCGATGGCCACGTCCACGATATGCGCCCCGGCCTTGGCCGCTGCGCCAACGGCAGGCACGAATAGCCCGTCGGTGTAGTGGCGGTGGTAATCCACCACCAGATCGGGATACTTGGCCCGTATCCTGGCCACCAGCTCGCCGATGAACCGGGGCGGGCAGACCCCGGCCATATCCTTGAGGGCCAGGATGATGATGCGCGACACTTTCTTCTTGGAAAGGCCTGCCGCCTTGGCGCAGCATTCCAGAATATCTTCGAGCACGCCCATGTAGTGGTCGACGTCGAAGCCCTGGGCCCAGGACAGCGAAATGGCCGGCTGGAAGATGTTGCTCGGGGAATTCAGCGCCACTTCGGCGAAAGGCTCCATATTCTCGATATGGTTCAGGAAGTCGAAACAGCGGATGATGTCGTAGTTTTCGCAGATCATCTCGCCGGTTAAGCGCATGAGGTTTCTGGGCTGGGGTTTGTAGCCCAGAACGTTGGTGGAGCGGATGAGAATCTGCTTGGCGGTCTTGGGCGCGAAGCGGTTCCAGTCCTGCCCTTCGGTGAAGGGGTAGGTCATGTTGGCCATCATGGCCACGTGGAAGTGCGCCCCGCCGCCGTTCTCCAGGGAGAGGAAGCCGCAATTGTCCAGATACGGCCCCACGAGGGTGTCCTCAGCCTGCCGGAAGCGGTTGCCGGAATTGGACTGGGTGATATCGCGGGTGGTGGTGTCCACAAAATGGACGATGCCGGAATCGCGAATCTGGTCGAGCAGGGCCTTGCGGTCGCCGCGCGGATAGGGGGCGGTCCAGGCCTTCTGGTCCAAGAGGGGCATAACCGGGGTGAAACGGCCCAGGCGTTTGTCATCCCGGCCACGATACTCGTCGAGCATGACGTGGGGATTGTAGCCCTTGGCGGAGATTTCAGCCACCAGGTGGGCCAGCCGGAAGGCTTCGGGCTCTTCGTCCTTGTAGTTGAGCAGTTCCGGGGCGGAGGCCACGAAATTGGTGTTGTAATCCGCCTCGCGGAAAATCTTGTTGCGGACGACCTGCAGGTGGAAGGGAATGGTGGTTTTCACCCCTCCCACTATGTATTCGCGCAAAGCCCGGTCCATGATGCCCAGGACCTTCTCCCAACTGCGCCCGTAGGATATGAGCAGCGCACCTGCGGAGTCGTACTGGGAGGGGAATTCATACCCGGCCGAAAGGCAGGAATCCAGCCGTACGCCCTGGCCGCCAGGGGAAACGTAACGGGTGATGAGCCCGGCGTTGGGGGTGAAGCCCGACTGGGGGTCTTCACAGTTGATGCGCACCTGCATGGCCCAGTGGAAGGGCTTGGTGTTGGCTTTGCTGAAGCGCAGCTTGGCCCCGAAGGCAATGGCGATCTGCTCTTCCACCAGGTCGATGCCGTAGCGGCATTCGGTAATGCCGTGCTCCACCTGGAGGCGGGTGTTGACCTCGATGAGGTAGGGTGTGCCGTCGGGCTCCACCAGGAACTCCACCGTGGCCAGGGAATAATAGCCCACGTGCCTGATGAGTTTTTCCGACCACTCCTTCAACTGCTCGCGCAACTCCGAGGTCATGCCCTTCCAGGGCGAGGGAGTGATTTCCACCAGCTTCTGGTGGTTGCGCTGCACCGAACAATCGCGCTCATCCAGAGCCAGAACGTTGCCGTGCTTGTCGGCGATGACCTGGATTTCGATGTGGCGCACGCTGCCCAGATATTTTTCCACGTACAGACGGGGGTTGCCGAAGCTGGCCAGGGCCAGGGCCGAAGCCTTGGAGAAAGCCTCCTCCAGCTGTTTGGGCTCGTGCACCACGTAGATGCCCCGCCCGCCACCGCCGCCTTCGGCCTTAAGCATGATGGGGAAGGTGATCTTGGCCGCTTCCTCCCGTGCCTGGGGCACGGTCACCGCGCTGTCGGAACCTGGCACCACGGGGATGCCCAGCTTTCGGGCGATTTCCTTCACTGCCACTTTGTTGCCCAGAAGCTGCATGGCCTCCGAGGTGGGTCCGATGAAAATCAGGCCCGCCTTGGCGCATTTGGCAGGGAAGGTGGAGTCTTCGGAAGCGAATCCCCAGCCGGGATGGATGGCCGCGATGCGCTTGGACTTGGCTTCCTTGATTATCAGGTCCAGATCCAGGTAGGCCCTGGGATCTTCGCCCAAAAGAATCAGTTCATGCGCCCCGGCCACGGCCGGAGAGGTCATGTCCACTTTGGTCGCGGTGAGTACGGGGACGGCTTGAAAACGCTCGCGGATGGAGCGGAGAACCCGCCGGGCTGTGATGCCCCGGTTGGCCACCAGTATCTTTTTGCCGTGGATCTCGGTCAGTACGTCCTGAAAGGTCTTTACGCCCATTGGGTTCCCTGTATGCTTATCGGTAAAGGCCAGTTATACCGGCCAGATACTACCTGAGGTGAGAATCCTTTCAACGCCTGAGCCGTCCATCGACCGCAAGCGCAACGCGCCCTCCGGGGTAAGGCCCACGGGAAGCGCCCGGTAGGGTTCGCTGCCCCCTTCCCGGACCATGACCACCTCGCCAAGCCATGCCAGATTCGTTTCGATTCCGGCCGCAGTTGCCTGAGGTACGCCACGGTGAAGAGCGACTTCGTAACAAATTCGAAAATAATTCACAAGCGAACACCACAGCCCAAGCGGCGTGAACGCACCGCCCAGATGCCCGGCCGGCACGGCGTGCCCCTGGCGCAGGGCCTCGGCAGGAGGGCACTGGCACAGGTTGATCCCGATGCCTGCGGTGACCACGCCCTTGCGCTCTTCCACCAGGATGCCCCCCACCTTCACGCCGTGGGAAATGAGGTCGTTTGGCCACTTGAGGCGCATGGCCAGCCCTTGCTCCCCGAAAAACCGCACCAGGCAGTCACCCAGTATAAGTGGCACCAGGCTGTCATATTCCGGGGGGGCTGGCGGCAGCACTACGCAGGCGTACAGGTTGCCCGGCGGGCTCTCCCAGGTACGGCGCAGTTGCCCCCGGCCCTGATGCTGGCTCACGGCCAGAACGCAGTCCCAGGGGGCGAGCCCGCCCGCCTCGCCAAGGGGCCTGACCACGTCCATAACCGAGGTGCACGGCCCGCAAACCACCACCCGTGAAGCCAGGCTGCCCGCGTCCGCCTGGGACACCCACCAGCCGTCGCTGCCGCAATCGCCGCACCAGGGGGTTGAAAGCGCTTGCCAAGGCCCGAAGCGCAGAGCATCCTCCCGCCAGGCGGGATGCACTGCGGCCAGGCTTTCAGGGCAAAGCCCCTGGGCCAGGCCCTCCCGCCCGGAAGCCCACAGGACCACTCCCGGTCCGGGCACAAGCGGGCGATTTTCGGATCGCAAAGGCGTTGCATCGGCCATGCGCATTTCTCTGGTAGGCGGGGCGGTTCGCGACCTGCTTCTGTGCAGGCCCGTGGGGGACCGGGATTACCTGGTGACCAACGCCAGCGCTCAGGAATTCATGGCGCGGTATCCCACCGCCCGGCAGGTAGGCAAGGCTTTTCCCGTCTGCATCCTGGATGGATGCGAGTACGCCTGGCCCAGAGGCGGCACATTGGAATCCGATCTGCTGCTGCGCGACCTGACCATCAACGCCCTGGCCATGGATACCGCTCCAGAAAATCCCGGTCTCATCGAAGCCCATCCCCTGGCTTTTGTGGATTTACAGGCCCGCATTCTGCGCCCCACCTCGCCCACAGCCATGAGTGACGACCCCATCCGGGTGTTTCGGGCCGCGCGCTTCGCCGCCGAACTGCCGGAGTTCAGCCCCAGCCCGGAGTTGCTTGCCCAGATGCGCGCCTGCGCCCGGCAGGGCCAGTTGGCCGGGCACGCCGCAGAGCGGGTAGGCAACGAGCTGAAAAAGGCCCTGGCCGCGCCTGCCCCCGGACGCTTTCTGGAAGTGCTGGCCCTAGCGGACTGCCTGCTCCCCTGGTTTGCGGAACTTCAGGCAGCCCGGGACGTGCCCGCTGGCCCAGCGCCTTTTCACAGCAAGGACGTTCTAGGGCACACCCGCGAGGTGATGGACCGCATGGCTGGCGATCCCCTGGCCGTGTGGATGGCCCTGGTCCACGACCTGGGCAAAACCCTGACCCCGGCTGAAGAGTGGCCTCACCATTTTGGCCACGAGAAGACAGGCGCGCCCGTTGCCCAACGATTGGGCGAGCGCCTGCGCCTGCCGCGCGTCTTCATAGACGCGGGCATGGCCGCCTGCGCCGACCATATGCTCCCGCGCAACTACCCTACCCTGCGCCCCGGCACGGTGGTGGATATGCTCATGCGCCTGGAGGCCAAACGGCTGACTTCCAAACTGTTCCGCTTAAGCGCCGCCGATACGGGACAAGACCATTTCCCTCAGGCCCGGCGCGACCTGCGCACCATCCTCAAGGTGAAACTGCCCCCGGAACTCCTCGACAAGGGCGAGGCTTCAGGGGAGGCGCTGAGGCAATTGCGCTGCGAGGCGCTGGTTGCGGGGAGGAGGGAGCGGGATTCTTGATTGATCTGGATGAACACACGAAGATATTGCATATTTTCTCTTCCGAACATCCGTTTCCCCAGGCCGCCTCCCTGCCCTCGCCCGCCCTGCCGCTCTGCGGCCATTCTTGCCGCCTATGCCCTTTAGAAGAGCTGTCAGAACCCTGGCGCATGGCTCTCACGGCCTGAAAAAGCGGTTCAAATTGTGCGCTTCCAGACTCTAAGACCTTTTGCCTTCTGGCGACGTCACATTAAATCGTCAGGCCACCCGCAGCTTTACAGCCGTATTTCCCATGTGCGCCAACACTTGGCCCGGCATATGCATAACGTTTGCTATCCGCCTCTGGAGGGCAGCGATATGAGCCTTGTAATCAATCACAACATGATGGCCATGAACGCCACGAGGAATCTGAACGATTCCTATTCCCAGATGGCTGTTTCAACTCGCCGCCTCTCCTCCGGCCTCAGGGTCGGCACCGCTGCGGACGACGCAGCGGGCCTGGCCATCCGCGAGCTCATGCGTGCGGACATTTCGTCCCTCAACCAGGGTATCCGCAACGCCAACGATGCGGTATCCATGATCCAGACCGCAGACGGCGCGCTCCAGGTGGTGGATGAAAAGCTCATCCGCATGAAGGAACTGGCCACCCAGGCCGCCACCGGCACCTACACCTCGGACCAGCGCCTGCTCATCGATTCGGAATACCAGGCCATGGCCTCGGAAATAACCCGTATCGCCAATGCCACCGACTTCAACGGCATCTATCTGCTCAACGGCAACCTCTCTGGAGCCACCCACAACGGAGCAGGCATCAATTCCCAGGGGAAAATCAAGATCCACTTCGGCACCGGCAACAACAGCGCCGAAGACTACTATTTCATCAATATTGGCACTTCCACCGCCTCAGCCCTGGGCCTTGGCACTGGTGCCTCTTCCCTCATGGCCGGGGGCCGGTCGATCTCCACCCAGGAACTGGCCCAGTTGGCCTTGAACCAGATCAACACGGCCATCATCTCCAAGGACAAGATTCGCGCCCAACTCGGCGCGACGCAGAACAGACTGCAAAACACCATCCAGAATCTGGCCCTACAGGCCGAAAACTTGCAAGCCGCCGAATCGCGGATCTCGGATGTGGATGTCGCCACGGAAATGACGCAGTTCGTACGCGAACAGATTTTGACCCAGGCCGCCGTGGCCATGTTGGCCCAAGCCAACAGCCTGCCGAAGATGGCCATGCAATTGATTCAGGGTTAAGAGCAGAGACTAGGAGAACACCATGGATATCAAACACATTGATAGCAGCGCCCCGCTGTACCTGCTGAAGTCGCCCCAGGCCAAAACTGCTCCGCAGGCTGATCCGCAGCAGACTGCCGGGGATGTGGTCAACCTGAGTTCCAGAGGCTCCAGCCCCGCAGTCGCTTTTGATTCGGAAAATGACACGCAAGCCTACCAGGGTGTACTCAATGCCGCCCAGGTCAACCCGGACCAACTGGTCCAAGCCCACAGCGGTTTAGACCAGGAAAGGGTGTACCGCCTGTTGGGGCTTATTGAGTAGCGCGGAGGTTTCCCGCCCATTCCCGCCGATCAGGGCTCCAGCCGAGTGACGCCGGGAATTTTCGAGAGGTGCTTTTTGTCATAAGAGTAAATTTCGTCGATGCCCTGTTCGGCCATGCGCGCCAGGATGTAGGCGTCAATGAAGTCCATAGTGCCTGTTTCATACTGATCGACCGCTTCCCCAACCAGATGCCCATTCAATACCGTCAACTCGGGAGTGGCCAGTATCGCCCTGAGCAACAGCGCGATGCGATCCCGTGGATACGAGTAGAACGATTCGAGAACCCACACAATTTCCGCAAGAACCATTTCAGTGGTCACCAGCCTGAGTTCACCGCTGGCGGCTTGATCCAGCAACCGCTCCACATGGCTGGCCTTGGCGGGATCATCGTTGGTCAAGTACCGGATGAACAGGTTCGTGTCGATGAAGCGAGCCTTCAAGACATTCCCTCTGTCACCTTCCTGACCACAAAAGTTTTGGCAGCCTCAAGCTCCACCTGCTCGTCCGCACCGGACCGAGGGGGAACAGCGCCCTTGAAATCGCGCAACGTCATGACCCGCTTCACTTTCAATTCGTCGCCGTCGATGACGAAATCGACCCTGTCCTGCGGCTTGATTCCCATCTTCTCGCGGATGGACGCAGGTATGGTTACCTGCCCTTTATTTCTAACAGTGGCGTACATGGTTTACCTCTTAGGCTTCGTCGTACTACACAAATAAGTGAGAACAGACCATGGGTCAATGACTTGCCCGTGCATTGCGCAGGATGCCCCCAAGCCTTACTCCCCGCTCCAATCCGCCTCTTCCACCGCATAGAAGCCGCCATGGCCGGGAAAGATCATGGCCCGGTCGCCTTTGGCCCTGGCTTCGGCAGCCAGTTGCCGCATCAGCGTTTTCAGCATTTCCATTTCTTTGACGAACACCTGGGAATCCGTGTTGGTGCTGGTCAGCAGCGACTTGTGCACCGAAAGGGCCTCTCTGTCCTTGGGCGAAAGGCTGGCCGGGTCCAGCAGATAGTCGCCGGTGAAGAGGATGGCCCGCTCCGGCTCCAGGAAAAACACCTGGGCGCTGGCATGGCCGCCCAGGCTTTCCAGGGCCAGGAACTCCAGGTCTCCCAGAGTCACCTTGCCCGCCACGGAAAACCCGCCCCACTCCCCCGTTGCCGACTCGAAGGGCTCGATGGCCTCGGGCGGGATGAAATCGCTTACCCGGTGGATGAGCCGGGTGAATGCGTGGTTGATGCCAGACAGCGGCGTTGCCGAGCCGTGGGAGCGGTCCTCGTGCTCGAAGACCGCCAGGCTGTCCGGGTGCATGGTCACCTTCGCGCCGAACTGGGCCTGGAGCCTGCCCGCCCAGCCGGCGTGGTCGTCATCGGGGTGGGTGGCCAGCACGCGGGTGATGCGGGCGGGATCGAAACCGTGAGCGCCGAGCCACGCCAGAACATCCTGATAATACACGCCATAATTGGTATCGAGAAAGACAAGCTCTCCGCCTAAGCTCAACAGGTAGCTGTTGGCCCCCACCGGGCAGGTGAGCATGTACAGGCTGACGCGCCCGCTCAGGCGAACAGGGCCGGTGAGGCGCATGGCGAAACGGGAGCCGGTGGAGCCCAGCGCCTGGACAGCCATGCGCAAAATGTTGGCAAACACCTCGGAAGCGGCCAGGGTTTCGCCCGAAACCCCGGAGGCCCGTTTGAAATCGCCGAGCGCCTGCCGCATGGCCCGCGACGAGGTGAACAGTTCCTCCAGGGCGCTGACACGGTCGGGGGGCAGTGCCGAACGCAGCTTGAACAGGAAGGCTTCCACCTCGGAGAGGCCCAGCGCCGCGTCCACGGCCGTGTTGCGGCCGCCCTGCCAGAGCACGTGGTAATGGTAGCCGGCGCGGGTGAACTCGCCCAGCAGAGCCGTCACCTCGTCCGCGCCGCTGGTGGCCACGGCTGCTTCAGCCAGCCCCGGCGCTTCGGACGTGTCATAGTGCATGTGCAGAATGTTGGCCCCATGCCCGGCGAAGCGGGCGGTCAGGGCGGCCAGGCTGCCGGGGCGGTCCTTGAGGGCTATCTTGAAGCGCAGCACCCCGGCCATGTCGATGACGGACAGGGAATCTTCTGCGGTATCGGGCAGGGGGTCCAAAAAGCCCCTTGCGGCCAGGGCGTCCAGGGCCTCCCCGGCGATGCGGGCGCTCGGACAGGAAAGCACAAGCTCCACCCGGTTTGGATCGCGGCTGCGGTCGTAGTGCAGGCGCAGGATGTTCACGCCGCGCTCGGCCATCAACCCGGCCACTCCGGCCAGCATGCCGGGCCGGTCTGGCAGTTCCAGGCTGGCACGCAAAATCCAGAGGCCGAGCTCACGGACCAGGGTAGACGGGGCCAGGGAGGCCGGAGCCGGGTCGCCGGACGCAAGAGAATCCCTAGCGGCTAAGCCTTTGGTCAGAGCGTTCTGCGCCTGTGCGGCGGAAAGGGTGTCACCGGGTTCTTCCATGAGGCCTCCACGAGCGTATTGTGTCGCCCAGCGGTTAGGGCTAGAGGATTTTCATGGACGACGCAAATACCAATGGCAAATCCGTGGACGCCAGCCGCTCCATCTTGAGCGCGCTGATGCTGCCCCAGTACACCAACCCCTTCGGCTCCATACACGGCGGCGTGATTTTAAAGCACATCGACGAGGCTGCCGCCATGGCCGCCATGCGCCACTGCCGGGCCAACGCCGTAACCGTAGGCATCGACCAGGTGCACTTCCGCGAGCCAACCCGGGTGGGCGAACTGGTGACCTTCAAGGCCAGCGTCAACCTGGTGGGCCGCACCTCCATGGAGGCTGGCGTGCGCGTGGAGGCCGAAAACCTCATCACCGGCCAGGTGCGCCACACCGCCTCGGCCTACTTGACCTTTGTTGCCTTGGACGAGAGCGGACGCCCCGCTGTTGTCCCCCCCCTGATACTGGAGACGGACCTGGACCGGCAGCGCAACCGCGAGGCTGAAGCCCGGCGGCGCATGCGCATAGGATGCTGCCTGGATGGAAGTACCCCGGAGTGAAAAGCGCGCGCGTCAAAGACGAAAAATCCACCTACGCCCAGAAGATGTGCGTCGGGCAGACGGGCAAGCTCATGCGCCAGTTGGCCATGCTCTCGCCAGGAGCCAAGGTGGGCGTGGCCGTTTCCGGCGGGGTGGACAGCTTCGTGTTGCTCAATGTGCTGCGCCTGCGCAAACGCATTGTGCCTTTTTCGTTTGATTTCATGGCCCTGCACGTCAACCCCGGGTTTGACGCCACAAGCCACCAGCCCCTTGTCGACTGGTGCCTGGAAAAGGGCGTGGCCCTGCACGCCGAAGCGACGGAACACGGCCCCCGCGCCCACTCGCCGGAAAACCGCAAACGGTCGGCCTGTTTCTACTGCGCCATGCTGCGCCGCACCCGCCTCTTCGAGCTGTGCCGCCACTACGGCCTGACCCATCTGGCCATGGGGCACAACGCCGACGATCTGGTGGTCACTTTTTTCATGAACCTGTTCCAGAACGGCCGCGTCCAGGGGCTGGCGGCCTTCGAGCCCTATTTCGGCGGCACGCTGCACATGATACGGCCCATGCTCATTGTAGAGAAAGAACACATCCTCCGGGCCGCCAGGCAATGGAAGCTGCCCATATGGTCAAACCCCTGCCCTTCGGCCGGAACCTCCCGGCGGGCGGATTTCAACCTGTGGCTCAAGGAGATGTTCGCCAGGGACAAACGCTTCCGGGCCAACGCCTTCGGAGCGCTGACCCGCTGGCAGATCGAAAGCGGGATCGTGCCCGCCCAGCCCTCCACCCCCTAGGCGCAAGGCTTTGGAAACGACGCAGACGGTTTTTCATGCTTCATCAACACCTTCGCACCCTGTAGCACGACGGTTGTAGCCAACGGATCACCATGCCCGGCAGTTCAGGATTCGAGCTCTTTCGCGACAAGAAAAACGTCTACCAGCCCGCCCGCGTCAAGCGCTGGCCCCTGGTGGTCCTGAGCGCGTTGCTTCTGGCCGTGGTGGCGGGCAACGCCTGGTGGTTTCACGCGGCGCGCCAGCGCCCGGCCCTGGAGCGCGAACTGGAGCAATCCCGCAAAACCGCCGCAGTGCAGGCCAAGCAATTGGAACGCCTGAACACGCACTCCGCTGGTTTGGAGCAGGGCCTGGAGAAGCTGCGCGGCACGGATGCCCAACTGCGCGAACTGGTCCGGCTGGACAAAGAGGCCAACAAGGCCGCTTCCAGCCTGGAGGCGCAAGGGGAAAAAGGCCAGGACGCCGTGCTGCTGGCCCGGCTGGAAGCCCAGGAAGCCTATCTGCGGGCCTTGGCCGAACCGGCCCGCATGGCCAAGGTGGAAGCCGCCAGTTTGCCCCGCCTGGTAGGAGAGGGCACGGCCCTGCTTGGTGCCGTGCCCGACGCCTGGCCCGTGGATGGGGTGATCTCCTCCGGTTTCGGGGTGCGCCTTTCGCCCTTTGCCGGGCAGGAGGAATTCCACAAGGGCGTGGACATCATGGCCCCGGCGGGAAGCCCGGTACTGGCTCCGGCCCCCGGAGCCGTGGTCTTCGCCGGAACGGACGCCGAAGGTGCGCTGGCCGTGGTGCTGGACCACGGCGGCGGCTATGTCTCCAGCTTCTCCCACCTGGAGAGCCTGACAGCCAGTCGGGGGCAGACCGTCGGCCGGGGCGACGCTCTGGGCGCAGTGGGTCAGACGGGGCGCTCAACCGGCCCGCACCTGCACTATGAGGTTCGTCTGTTCGGCCTGCCTGTAAATCCGCGCAATCTGCTTCCGTAAAAGCCTGTTGCAGATGTCTCTCCCGGGCTTTTGCAAACCATCAGGATCTCCTGGCAACACGCCAGTTGGTCCGGGAATTGCTTAACTGCGCCCATGGAGATCCTCAACTTTCCCACGGCCAGCTTCTTCAGCCTGCTGCTGACCATCATGCGCATCAGCCTGGTGGTTTTCATGTTGCCGTTTTTCGGGGCCGGCTCCATCCCCAACCCCGTCAAAGCGGGCTTGTGCGTGGTCATGAGCCTGGCGGTGTGGCCCAAGCTGCACTTTCCCGGCTCCATGCTCCCCCAGGACACGCTGGGGCTTGTACTCATGTTCGCCGGAGAACTGGTGTTGGGCCTGGTGCTCGACATCATCATCCGCTTCCTTTTCGCCGCAGTGATGATCGGAGGCCACTTCATCGGTTTCGCCATGGGTTTCAGCATGATGAACGTGCTCGACCCCATGACGGGCACTTCGGAATCCGTCACGGGCCAGGTGCTCTACCAGAGCACCATCCTCATTTTTCTGACAATGAACGGCCATCTGCTGCTGCTGCAAGGCTTGGCGGAAAGCTTCACCCTGGTGCCTCCGGGCGGGTTGTTCATCACCCCGCAGTTGGGGGAATCCATCCTGCGCTTTTCGGCCCAGATGTTCGCTCTGGGTGCCAGAATATCCGCCCCCATCCTGGCCTCGCTCTTTCTGGTGGACCTTGCTCTGGCCCTTATCTCACGCGCTGCGCCGCAGATGAACGTGCTCATGCTGGGATTCCCGATAAAAATCACCGTCGGTTTTTTGTTCATGACCCTGGTGCTCACCGCCCTTTCGCACTTCGTTGGCGACTATCTTATCGACCTTGGACCTATGTTCACGGCGGCAATGACAGCCGGCCCCAAATAGGGGGGCATCATGGCCAACCAAGATCCAAGCAGAACAGAAGAGGCAACCCCAAAACGGAAAAAAGACGCGCGCAAAAAGGGGTCTGTCCCCAAAAGCGCCGAAATAACCAAGCTTATCCTGCTCTTTTCCGGCGTGATGGTCATGAAGTATACTATGGACATCTACGACAAGGAGCTGCGCGAGATTTTCCGCTGGTTTCTTGGCGAAGGGATGCGCACACAGATTACCTCGACCACCGTCAATCTGCTCATGCAGGACATTTCCTGGCGTCTGGCCAAGATGCTGTTGCCCACGTTCTTCATCCTGGCGGGGACGGCCTACACCATCTTGCGTCTGCAGGTGGGCAAGCTGTGGGTCAGCAAGTTGCTGAACCCCGACTTCAGCAAGCTTTTCAACCCCATGGCCGGCATCAAATCCATGTTCATCGACCCCAAGGTCTTCCTGCGCCTGGCCAAGCAGATTGCCCAGGCGGCGGCCATCGGCGTTGCCCCGTACATCGTGCTTAAACACGAATTCAACAATATCATGCCGTTGTTTTATGCCAACGCCAGCACCCTGGCCTCCTACATTCTCGGCACTTCGCTGACCATGCTCTGGTACACCATGGTCCCCATGGCCCTGATCGCCATTTTCGATGTCTGGAACACGCGCAGGGAATATACAGACAACCTCAAAATGACCAAGCCCGAGGTCAAGGACGAACGGCGCAACGCTGAAGGCGACCCCGAAATCAAGAGCAAACAGAAGCAGAAGATGATGGAAGTCATGGGTCGGCGCATGCTCCAGAACGTGCCCAAGGCCGACGTGATCATTACCAACCCCACACATATCGCCGTGGCCCTGCAATACAACGCCCTGCTAGCCCCTGCCCCCATCCTGGTGGCCAAGGGCGGCGACCACATGGCCGAAAAGATCAAGGAGATTGCCAGGGAACACGGCATCCCCATCAAGGAAAACGTCCCGCTGGCACGGGCCTTGTATAAGGATGTGGAGATCGGGGACATCATCCCCGAGGCATTGTACCAGGCGGTGGCCGCAATACTGGCCCAGCTCAACAGATTCAAGCCCAGGGCTCCACGCTGATAACCACAAGGTGTCAAGATTATGGCTAAGATGCCCACGATGGTGGAATTCAACTACGAGAAGTTCTCAAAGCAAGGCGACATCCTGCTGGCTAGCGGCGTGGTGCTCATCTTGTTCGTCATGCTCGTGCCCATGCCGACCATAGTCATTGACCTCATGCTCACCTTTTCCATTTCCATAAGCCTTGTGGTGCTGGTCACCTCAATGTTCATGACCTCGCCGCTGGAATTTTCCATCTACCCCACCCTGCTGCTGGTCACCACATTGCTGCGGCTGGCCATGAACGTGGCCTCCACCCGCCTGGTACTCATGCACGGCGACGAAGGCACCGGCGCGGCAGGCGAGGTCATCAAAGCCTTCGGCGAGTTTGTGGTGGGCGGCAACTACGTGATCGGCATCGTGGTGTTCCTTATCCTGTTCTCCCTCAACAAGACCGTCATCGTGGCAGGCACCACCCGCATCGCGGAAGTGGCCGCCCGCTTCACCCTGGACGCCATGCCTGGCAAGCAGATGGCCATTGAGGCCGATTTGAACGCCGGACTCATCGACGAAGCCCAGGCAACCAAACGCCGCGAAACCATCCGCAAAGAAGCCGACTTCTACGGTGCCATGGACGGCGCAAGCAAGTTCGTTTCCGGTGACGTGCAGGCGACCATATTGATATGCACCATCAACATCGTGGGCGGTTTCCTCATCGGCGTGCTGCAAAAGGGCATGGACTGGAAACAAGCCGCTGCTACGTACACCATCCTGACCATCGGCGACGGTCTGGTTTCCATCATTCCTTCCATCATCATCGCCACGTCGGCGGGCCTCATCGTGTCGCGCGCCGCAGCCGAGGCCAAGATGGGCGAGGAATTCATCGCCCAGCTGACTCACCACCCCAAGGCTCTCAAACTGGTCAGCGCCATGCTGATGCTCTTCGCCCTGGTGCCGGGTCTTCCCTTCATCCCCTTCAGCCTGCTCGCAGTACTGCTGTTCGGCCTTTCCAAGGTGACGCAGCAACAGCAGGACAATCTGGTGGCGGGCGAAAAGGCCGAAAAGAGCCGCACAACGGAGTTGGAGACTCCCGAAGAGGTGCAGCAACTGCTTCCGCTGGATTCCCTGGAACTCGAAGTGGGTTACGGCCTGATTCCCCTGGTGGACGAAGACCAGAACGGCAATCTGCTGGCCCGCATCCGCTCCATCAGACGGCAGTTCGCACTCGACATGGGCGTCATCGTCCCGTCGCTGCATCTGCGCGACAACCTGCAACTCAAGCCCGGCCAGTACACCGTGCTCATCAAGGGCAACGAAGTGGCCTCGGCCGAGATACTCATCGACCACTATCTGGCCATGGACCCGGGCGACGTGAAGCATCGCGTGCCTGGCGTGGAAACCCGCGAGCCGGCCTTCAACCTGCCTGCGCTGTGGATTCCCGACGCTTCCAAGGAAGACGCCATGCTGGCCGGGTACACTGTGGTCGATCCCTCGACGGTGATCTCCACCCACCTGACAGAGGTGTTCAAGCGCAACCTGCACGAGTTCCTGGGCCGTCAAGAAATACAGACGCTCCTCGACAACCTGGCCAAGCGCGCACCCAAGGTGGTGGAAGAGCTGGTGCCCG
Organism: Desulfovibrionales bacterium; assembly: GCA_038248065.1. Lineage (GTDB taxonomy): Bacteria > Desulfobacterota > Desulfovibrionia > Desulfovibrionales > Desulfovibrionaceae > Fundidesulfovibrio. Next base: position 22,980 of record JBBRUD010000048.1, read on the forward strand.
GAATCATGAGCCTGGGCGGGTTGCAGAAGGTATTGCAGAATCTGGTGAAGGAAGGCGTCTCCGTGCGCGACATGCTCACCATCGTCGAAACTTTGGCGGACTACGGCCATTCCATCAAGGACCCGGACCAGCTCACCGAGTACGTCCGCTCCCGCATGGGCCGCTCCATCGTCAAACCTTTCCTCACCAGCGACGCCACACTGCCCATCATGAACCTGTCGCCCTCGGCGGAAGGCATGATTCAGGAAGCCATACGCCACACCGACCACGGCTCCTACCTGGCCATGGACCCGGGCCTGGCCCAGCAGCTCATTCAGAACATCAACCAGAACATGGAACGGGCCATGGTCACCGAAGGTCAACCCGTATTGCTGGTTTCTCCGGTCAGTCGGCCACATTTGGCCCAACTCTTGAATAGGTTTCTCCCAACACTGCCGGTTATCTCCCAGGCCGAGATACCATCGGAAATCCGGCTGAACTCCTTGGCCACCATAGGGATCGGAAATGCGGGTTAAAACCTTTCGAGGCAAAAGCGCGGGCGCGGTCCTGGCACAGATCAAGAAGGAACTCGGCCCCGAGGCTGTGATCCTCTCCAACCAGACCAAACGCGAGGACGGGCAGACCGTGGTGGAAATCATGGCCGCCGTGGAAACCGACTGCGAGGTGCAGGCCGGAGGCGACGATTCCTCCCTCGGCTTGGCCATGCCCGGCGGCAAAACGCCCTCCCAGGACTGGATGCAGGAGTGGTCGGAAATCAAGGGCCACCTGAACGCCATGCTCAGGCCGCACATGAACCTGGACACCCTGCCGCCCAGGACCAAGCTGGCCATGGAACACCTGGAACGCGAAGGCGTTGACGAAGCCATCCTCATGGGCGTGTACCGCCAGCTTTCATGCAGCAAGACCCCGTCGCTGCTGGCGGAACTCGGCAAGGTGGCCAGGGTGAAACCCTACGACGCCCCCTGGGCTGAAAAGTTCCACCTGGTGGCCGGCCCCAGCGGATCGGGCAAGACCACCGCCCTGTTGCGCATGGCCCTTGCCGCCAAGCGCTCCGGCAAGGACAAGCGCATCTGCCTGGTGAACTGCGACGGCCACGCAAGCAAGGGCCGGGCCATCCTCAAACGCTACGCCGAACTTTCGGGGTTGTCCTACATGGAAGCCGAAAGCCCGGAAGAATTCAACGTCGTTCTGCTGACCTGCCGCCAGTACGACCGGATTTTCGTGGACCTGCCCGGCCTCTCCCCGGGCCAGACCCTGGCCCATTGGCTGGCAGAGCGCAGCATGACACTGCGCGACGACGCGGCCGTCCATCTGGTGCTTTCCCCGCTCTACGCCATGGAACAGTTCAAGGCGTATTGGGAGCGCTTCCGGGCCTCCTGCGTCAAAAGCATCATCTGGACGAAACTGGACGAAGCCTGTAGCTTCGCAAGTCTGATCAACGTGGCTTTTCTGACGGGACTGCCCGCTTCGGCATTAGGCTACGGGCCTGGCATCACCAACGCCATGGCCGGGGCTGATTCCCAAGCCCTGTGGAAACTGATCTTCACCCGTCAACTGCCTGGCAGCAAAGTAGCCCCGGCAGTGGAAATGGCCGCATAAACGGAAGCCCCAAGCATGCACGACAAACTTCCCCTGGTATTCTCCGTCACATCCGGCAAAGGCGGCGTCGGCAAAACCAATATTTCCGTCAACCTGGCGGTAAGCCTGGCCAAGCTGGGCAAACGCGTGGTGCTCCTCGACGCGGACCTGGGCCTGGCCAATGTAGACGTGGTCATGGGCATGGCCCCGGAACTTAATCTGTTCCACTTGTTCCATAAAGGCGTAAGCTTAAAACAAGTGCTCTACAAAACGCCCTACGGCTTCCATATTCTGCCCGCATCTTCGGGCGTTTCTGAAATGCTCTCCTTGTCCACGGGCCAGAAGCTCGATCTGCTGGAATCCATGGATTACCTTGAGGGTAAAATTGATTTCCTCATCGTGGATACGGGCGCGGGCATCAACGACAATGTGCTCTATTTCAATCTGGCGGTGCGCGAGCGGCTTTTGGTTTTGACAACCGAACCAACCTCGCTTACCGACGCCTATGCATTGGTGAAGGTGATGCACTTGAACCATGCGGTGAACCGTTTCCGGGTGGTGGTCAACATGGCCCCCAGTGAAAAGGCCGCAAAACAGATTTTCGGCAAACTCTATGCGGCCTGCGATCATTTCCTGGATGGAATTTCTCTGGATTTTGTAGACTTTATACCGCATGATCCTACTGTGAGGCAGGCAGTCATCAAGCAGACACCTATCTGCGCCATGATGCCAGACGCTCCGGCAAGCAAAAAACTCGCGGAGATCGCGCGGAAAATAACCACATGGGACGTAGACGCGCACCTTGATGGAAATATCAAGTTCTTCTGGAAAAAGCTCCTCTTCCAAGAGCAGTCCGTGGCTTAGCTTCGAATCCGGGGCCAAGCCATGGCAAGACTTTTCCGGCGCAGACCGTCAGGAAATCGTCCGTCACTACGCTCCCAAAATCAAGCTGCTGGCCCTTCGGGTTAAAGCCAAACTGCCACCCAGCGTTGAACTTGGCGAAATGATCAGCGCCGGAGCGCTGGGATTGATGGAGGCCTTGGGGCGCTTTCGGCCTGACCTGGGCATCAAGTTTGAAACTTTTGCGGAATCTCGCATCAAGGGCGCCATGCTCGACGAGTTGCGCAAACTTGATTGGTTCTCCCGGGGACAGCGCCACAGGGTGCGGGTGATCGACGACGCCGTACGCAAGCTGGAAGGCGCTTCTGATGAGCGCCCCACCGTTGCCCAGATAGCCGAGGTCACGGGGCTCACCCACAAGGAAGTGAACCAGGGCATGGAAGCCATGCAGAGCCAGCTCTGCCTGAGCCTGGACGCCATCACCGAAAATCTCACCTCGTTCAAGCAGCAGCAAATTGACAACGAGCCCTACAAATCCACGGCGCTTAAAGAAATCGTTGACAAACTCGCCCTGCTTATTGATGAATTGACTCCCAGGGAAAAGCTCGTATTGTCGCTGTACTATGTGGAAGAGCTCAATATGCGCGAAACCAGCGAGGTCATGGGAATTACAGAAGGACGCGTTTCGCAGCTGCACTCCCAGGCTCTGGCAAAGCTGCGCTCCAAGTTCAATGCACAGTTCGGAATCGTGGACGCATGACCAAAAATCGCGTACATGGCCACCAGCCAGCGATGAATACCAAAGGAGACCGTGATGGCCTACAATAAAGACATGCGCACACTCGTTGTGGACGATTTCTCCACCATGCGCCGCATCATCAAGAACATCTTGCGCCAGTTGGGCTTCACCAACATCGTCGAAGCCGACGATGGCACGACGGCCTGGGAGATACTCAATAAAGAGAAGATCGATTTTGTCATCTCCGACTGGAACATGCCCAAGATGCCCGGCATCGAACTGCTGCGCAAGGTGCGCGGTTCCGAGATCTTCGCCGAAATGCCCTTTCTGATGGTCACGGCCGAGGCCCAGCAGGAAAACATCATCGAGGCTGTCCAGGCCAAGGTGTCCAACTACATCGTGAAGCCCTTCACGGCTGAGACCCTCGGCCAGAAGATCGACAAGATTTTCGACAAATAAATATGAAGCGGGGCCTTGAGCCCCGCTCCCCCTCCCACTATGCTCCCCCCCGACGGCCCAGATTCCAACCCCCGCAAGGATGCCCTGGAGGTCGATCAAGGGCAGAACAAGGCCAAGCTCGACGACACCGAACTCAACGTAGCCTCTCCCAAGGCCCTGCAGAAGGTCGAGCTCGACCTCGACGATGCCCCTTTCCTCGAGGATGAGCCGGAACCCGAGGCACCAGACCCGGAAATCCCCACAGCGCCCCCGCCCTCCGAAGAAGCTGCGCCGCCGCCCATCCCCTTGTGGAAGCGCAAAAAGATTGTGCTCTCAGGTGCCGGTGTGCTGCTGCTTGTTATTGTGCTGGGCACATGGTTCTTCGTCTTGCGGCCCACCCCCGTGGAGCCGCCCCCGGTTGTAGAGGAGCCCGCCCCCGAGCCCCCCGCCCCTCCCGTCCCGGCGGAACCCGAAGAGCCGCCCATCCCCCCGGAAGTTCCTCTGACACTGCCTCCCTTCCTGGTGGAAAAAACCGACGACAAAGGCACCGCCCACCTGGTAACTATCAAGATCAAGATACTCTACCGGGAAGAACGTCTGGGCAAAGAGCTTGAACTGAAAAACTTTTCCTTGCGTGACGGGCTGTATTACAACCTGAAGAATAAGACTTTGAAGGAATTGACCGATAAGAACAATGCCGAGCCTCTGCGAGAGGAACTTCGGGGGGTGGTGAACAACTACCTCAACTCTGGACAGATCGAAACCGTGCTTTTCGACGAATTGCTGGTGAAGTGATGACCAACATCAATATTACCACCGTGGTGGCCCAACTGCCCTACATGCAGGAAGTGGCCCACACCCAGTTGGTGGGCCCCCAGATGCAGCAGGTCTTTGCGGCCCAGATGGCCCAGCAGGCCCTGCGCGCCCAGAATAGCCAGGTGCAGAAGGTGGAGGCCCAGCATGGCAGCGAAGTCATAAAGGATGAGGAACAACGCAAGCGCCAGCAAGGCCACAAGCCCCTGCACAAACGCCAGGCAGCCCCTGAGGAAGAACAAGAGGTCATGGCCTCAAACGCTTCACCATGGCTGGGGCATTTGCTTAACAAGAAGGTCTAGGTTCCGATGACGCTTCAGGAATGGCTTCTCATTATTCTCACCAGCAGCGAATTGGCCCTGTTGCTGCTGATCGTGCTTTTCTTCTCCCGCCTTCGCAAATCCGAGGAACTCCTCACAACAATGCAGAACAACCAGGCAGGGCTCATCGCCAAGCTGGACCAGAACGCCCGGCTGGAGCGCGAGCTCATGGAATCCTTTGAAGACCGCCAGAGCGAACTCATGGCCCTTGACGCCAAACTGCACGCCCGGAGCGACGAGCTTTCCAAGCTGCTGAAAGTGGCCGAGGAGTACACCCGTTCCCCCGAATTTCTGCGCCAAGTCATCCTGACAGGCCAGAAAAAAGGCCTCTCGGCCAAAGCCCTCTCCAAAGCCACCGGACTCTCCCAGGACGAGGTGGAACTCATTCTCGACCAGACCGGCGGCTAGCCCATGCGCATCAAAGGAAACGGCACATCCTCCTTCGGAGGCCAGGGCAACCGGAGCGGTTCGGAACGCTCGGAACGGTTCCGCAAGGCCCACCGCCCCGGCCAAAAAGTGCGCGGCACCATCCTGGAATGGCGCACCGACGAACTGGCCTGGGTGGATATCGACGGGTACGGCCTGCTGGCCCAGGTATCACGGAGTTCCCCGCTGGGGCTTGAACGCACCTTTCTCATCGTCAGGTTAACCCCGGAAATCACCTTGCGCGAACTCACGGACCGTCCCAACGGTCTCAATGTCGTGGTCTAGTGACACGCCTAGAAACACTCAAAACAGCGTAGCGCAAACACCATGACCACATGGAATATCAACACGCCCCGCCAACCCGGCAGACCTTCGGCCTGGATTTCCGGTTTGGGTCTGGCCGGCGCGCTCTGGTGGGTCGGCATGTCTGTTCCCGGCCTGCCCTTGGTTCCTGCGGCCCTGACTTCGGGAGTACTCGCAGCCTTTCTCGGCGCCGGGCATCCCGGCTGGCGGGGTTGGCTTTCTGCCATGCTCACCGCCTCAACGGCCGCGCTGGCCACCTGCATATTGGGGGAGGCGGTGCTCCATGCCGCTCTGGTCAAATTTTGGCCCGCCCTGCACTACCCCCTGCCCCAAACCCCCACGGAGGGACGTGAAGCTCTCAAGGCCTGGATGACCCGCAACGGTGGACAGCTCTACTCGCCTTTGACCGGCTATCCCTACCTGCTCACGTTCTGCGGCCCTCTATATTACTTTGTAGCCGGAGCGTTCTCCACACTGCCGGTGCCGAGCCTGCTCGCCGCCCGACTGGTGAGCGCTGTAGCCTTTGCCATTTTGCTTGTCTGCCTGTTCAGCCTGGTGCGTCGCGCTTCCGGCAGTCTGCTCGCAGCGCTTCTGGCCGTTGCGGCCCTTTTCAGCCACGAAGCAATGCTGCCTGCCAGCCTCGCCGGGCCGGACATGACGGCCTGGGCCTTGTTGTTCCTGGCGGTCACTTTGCTCATGCGTAAAGGCAAGCCCAGCGCCGGGCCATTTCAGTATGGACCGCCTCCGCTTTCCACCCTTGCGGCCGTGGCACCTGCCGTTTTGCTGTCCCTGGCGCTGTTCACCCAACAAAACATTTGGCCATTCGCCGCAGCATGCCTTCTGGCCGCACCGGCCCTGCGGGGCTGGCGCTTCGCCCTAGCCCTGGTCACCTTCACGGTGCTGCTTGTCCTTGGCGGCACCGTTGCGGCCCAGATGCTTACCCATGGCGAGTTTCTGAAACAGGCCCTGCTCTTCCCCACAGCATTGGCCGACCCAGGCGCCCGTGACAGCAGCCGCTTCGGCTGGGATGTGCTGCGCACCTTCTGGCGACACGAATACGGGTTGATTCTGCTCTGGGCCTTCGGTGCGGTGTGGAACCTGCTGGATCGCAAATTCTGGCTGCCCGACTTCGCTGTGCTGGCCTTTGTCCCCTTTCTGCTCTTCGTTGCGCCTGCTGATGGCGTGCGCCATCCCGCCTTCCTTCCGGTCGTCATTTTCATGTGCTGCGGGGTAGGCCTGTTTCTGGGACGACTGACGGAGTTCAGCCCGGCCTTGCCCCTGGCGGCAGTGCTCCTGCTGTCAACCCCAACGCCCAACCTGCGGGCCGGGTTGGAGGATGTCGCCGTGCGAAGCGCCCGGGCCGCACTGGATAAAGCCGTATTGCTTGAAGAATTAAACGCCAGCCCCGGCCCCATCCTGTGTGATACGGAAAGCGCCGTTTCGGCTCTTGGAAACCCGGCCTTTCTGCGTCTGCGCCTGTATGACGCGCAACCCCTGACCAGCGCAGCCGGAACCGGTCGATGGAACCCCGCTACCTCCACCCTGCTCGCCGATGTGGCCACCCGCGCCTTTCCTCTGGCCGTATCCAGCCGTGACCTCCAGCCTGGAGCGTTGGAGGCGTTGAAGAGCCTCTTTTATCAACCGACAGGAGAACTTGCCGCTCTCCGATTTGAAAAGCCCCTGTCCAGCCCCGGTATAGCAGCCCTTCGTACGTTCGATGCCCACCCCCAAGGCGGAGAAGCCCTCCACGTCAGCTTGGCCAGTGTGGACAACCTGCTCGTCGCAGACGGCTGGCTGGCCGTGGAAAAGCCCGGCCAGACCGGCACGGCGGTGTTTCGCGTGGAAGGAACAAGCTTGCCTGGAGCCATCACGGCCATGGTTTGGCCGCGATTGAACCGCTCAAATCCTGAAAGCGAATGGGCGTTTTCGGCTGGAGATCGTGTTCTCGCATCGGCCCGCTACGATGAAGGCCTGGGCTGGACCCCCATATGGGAAGGCCCCTTGCGCCTGGAATGGAAGACCGCAGCAACCGGAAGCGAGCTGACCCTTCTCCTGCGCGGCGAAGCGCAACTCTGGCTCAATGCCGAACACCCAATGGCCTTTTCAGCGCAATCGAGCCCACCTCAAGTGGATACCCCACGCGCGACGGATGCCACGGATACGACAGACGCAGCAGATGGCCCGACTCCCGCTCCTGAATCCCAAGAACAGCAGCAATAAGACCAGGCGCAATAACCCTCCCGCCAGATCGCGGAACCTGCTACTCCTGCCCTCCAGGACCCACTCTTCCCTGTGCCAGCCCCCTGTATGTCAGGGGATCCCCACATCTGCGCCCCTCCCGTCCCTTTGGCATCACGCCGGAAAGCCAAGCTATGTAAGCGTCTAATCGGCCCCTTCTTGCGGGTGCATTGGGCTTGAGTCAGAAGGTGCTGATGAGCTTACGTGGTGATGAGGCGGGTTTTATCGATGTTCTGCGGTAGCAAGGCTTTGATTCTCTCGGTGGTGTTCGCCA
>JBBRUD010000049.1:0-29572 GCA_038248065.1 Desulfovibrionales bacterium
CCCCGGGCCCGGGTTAAGCCCCCGCGGGGCTTACGCGGCGTGGGGGTCTCACCGGCCCCCCCGCCGCGCTCCGGTTGCGACTCCGTAAAGTCCTGGCCTTTGGCCCGCATGGGGCCGGTGTACGCCGCGCTTTGCAGCACGGTCGCGCCCGCAGGCAGGCGCAGCCGCGCCTTGGCCCGGTCAATGGGCAGCCGCCACTGGTTGCCGGTGACGTTCCAATACACTTCGTCCACCTGGGGCAGAAAACGTACCTGGGGGTCGGTGACATAGGCGATGGTGAAGGTATGCACCCCGTTGGAAATAAAGACGTTCTTGTTGCCAACAAACACCTTGAGCAGCCCGGAACCCGGTTCCAGATGATAGGGCTCCGGGTGGCCGTCGCGGCGCACTTCAGTGATGCGGTACTCCACCTGGCGCGTGCCTCCGCCCATCAGGTGCTCGCTGGTGGGCAATTCGCGCACGATGCCGCGCTTCACCTGCTGGTTCAGGCAGTTGACCGTGAGAGTTTCGGTGACTTCAAGGCGGCCGTCGTCCAGCACGCCGATTTCGGCGTCAAAGAGCAGGATGCGCTCGCTGGAAAGGTTGGGCATCTCGGCCTGCGCGGCCCAAACCGGCACGACCGCCAGGGGCCACACGCCAAGCCAGGCCAGCAGCACCGCCGCAAGCAGTCGCACCACGCCGTCCAAGAGTTTACCAGGCCTCTTCAGGCATGTCGTCAGCGGCCTGCGAAGCCGCAAGCACAGTCGCAACGCGGCGTCCACGGGGTTACCCGAAGTCCACTGTGGGCGCTTGCCGCTTGCCCGGCTCCTCCACCTCGAAAAACGGGGCCTGGGTAAAGCCGAACCGCCCGGCGATGAGGCTGGAGGGAAAGGATTCCACCTGGATGTTCAGGTTGCGCACCGAGCCGTTGTAGTACCGCCGGGCCAGTTGCAGTTGATCCTCGGTTTCGGAAAGGGTGCGGGAGAGGTCCAGAAAGTTCTGGCTGGCTTTCAGGTCCGGGTAGTTCTCCGCCACGGCCAGCAGGTTCCCCAGCGCCCCGGAGAGCAGTCCCTCGGCCTTGAGGCGCTCCCCGGTCCCGGCGGCATGCTGGCTTGCGGCCCGCAGATCGGTGATGCGGGTGAAGAGTTCCTTTTCGTGGGAGGCGTAGCCCTTCACGGTCTCCACCACGTTGGGGATAAGCTCCGCCCGGCGGGTGAGCTGCACGTCGATGCCCGCCAGCCCCTCGGCCACCATGTTCCGGGTGCGCACCAGCGCGTTGTAGAGAACCACGGCCCAGACGGCCAGCAGCGCAGCCACAGCCAGCAGCACGATGAGAACGCCCATGCAAGCTCCCATGGTTAGAGGAGGTACGATTATGTTTGTGTAGGCCGGGGGCGTCCGCCTGTCAAATGGCCGTGGCTTCGCGCAAAACGGAACAGGCCGCCCCGCGTGGTCGGAGCGGCCTGTTCATGTTGTCAGCCTGGTCTTGAAACTCAGGGCGCTGTGCGTGGACAGAGCGGCCTGCTGCAACGCCTCGGTTCAGAAGCGCTCCTTATCGGCACACCCTCTTACCGGAGGCGGCACACCTGCCGCCACAGTGCCGCGCGCACTCCCGGCCAGCCAACTCAGGAGGTTTCGCCGCCCCCAAGGCCGGGCACGGGGAACTCCAGGCACAGGGCGGTCACCTCGTCGGCGATAGTCCGGCGGGCCGCTTCGTCATCAGGACGGGCCAAAATGGCGTGTATCCATCCGGCGAGCCGGGCCATGTGCGCCTCGGTCATGCCGCGCGTGGTGGCCGCCGGGGTGCCTATGCGGATGCCGCTGGGACGCAGGGGCGGGTTGGGATCGTCGGGGATCATCTGTTTGTTGGTGGTTATTCCGGCCTCGTCGAGCAGATTTTCGGCAGTGCGGCCGTCCAGGCCGAAGCTCTTTTGCGTATCCATCACCAGCATGTGGTTATCCGTGCCGCCGGTAACCAATACCGCCCCTTTCTCCGCCAAGGACGCGCCCAGCGCCTTGGCGTTGCAAAGCACCTGGGCGGCGTACTGCCGGAAGGCCGGTTCCAGCGCCTTTTGCATGGTGACCGCAATGCCTGCGATGACGTTCATGTGCGGCCCGCCCTGAAGGCCGGGGAATACCGATTTGTCCAGTTGGGCGGCCAGGGCCTTGCGGCAGAGGATCAGCCCGCCGCGCGGGCCGCGCAGGGATTTATGGGATGTGGTGGTCACCACGTCGAAACCGGCGTCAAAAGGATTGCGCATGACGCCGCCAGCCACCAAGCCGCCGTAGTGGGAGGCGTCGCACATGGTGTAGGCCCCCACCTCGTCGGCGATGGCCTTGAAGGCCGCATAATCGAGATCCCTGGGATAGGAGGTGTAGCCGCACAACACCAGTTTGGGCTTATGCTCGCGGGCCAGGGCGCGCACGGCGTCGAAATCAATGGCCCCGTCAGCCGGATCGGTCTTGTAGCGCGCGAAATTGAAGAGCCTGCCCATGTGGGAAACCGGCGCGCCGTGGGTGAGGTGCCCGCCATGGGAGAGGTCCATGGCCAGGATGGTGTCCCCCGGCTCCAGCAGGCCAAGGTACACGGCCTGGTTCATGGGCGAGCCGGAAAGAGGCTGCACGTTGGCGTGTTCGCAGTTGAACACCGCGCAGGCGCGTTGGCGGGCGAGATTTTCCACGGCGTCGGTGAATTCCTGGCCGCCGTAATAGCGCCTGCCGGGGTAGCCTTCGGAATACTTGTTGGTGAACACGCTGCCCAGCAGGCAGAGCACTTCGGGATAGGTGTAATTTTCGGAAGGAATGAGTTCGATGCCGCGCATCTGGCGGCGTTCCTCGCCAATGAGGGTCGCAAACACTTCGGGGTCGTTGGAAGCAAGCAATTGCCGGTAGGACTGCATGGGCTCCTCCTGTAACAAGAGGTTGGCATCGTAAACGATGCAGCCCAGGCGCGCGGCTTTTGAACCTTCGCGCTTCCCGGTGGTTGTTTCCACCCGTGCGCCAGTCACGCGAAGGATATGACTTGAGGCGCACAAATAGGGCCACCGGCCCGGCCTGTCAACCCATGTCTGCTAGCTGTTGAGCACTCGTTCGCAACTGATGGCGTATTTGCGCATCCTGTTTTGCACCGTGAGCCGATTTACCCCAAGCAACCGCGCCGCCTGCGATTTGTTGCCATTGGCCTGTTTCAGCGCGACCAGCAGGGCGGACCGTTCGTCGGCCTCTTTTCCACTGGGCGGTGGCGCTAAAGCCCGATCCGCAGCCATCGCGCCCAGGCCGGGAGGCAGATGCTCCGGCCCGATGGCCCCGGATTGGGCCACCACAAAGGCGTATTCCAGGGCGCTCTTGAGTTCCCGCACATTGCCCGGCCAGGGATAGCGCATGAAGAGATCTAGGGCTTCGGGCGACAGACTGGTAATCTGTTTGCCGGTCTTGGCAGAAAATATACGTATGAAATGCGAGGCAAGGAGCGGAATGTCCCCAGAATGCTCCCGCAGGGGCGGCAACACGATGGGGATGACGTTGATGCGGAAATAGAAGTCGTCCCGGAAGCGCCCTTCCCGGATCAGCCTGAGGATATCCTGATTGGTGGCGGCGATCAGCCGGGCGTCCACCTTGACAGGGCGCTGCTCGCCCACGCGCTCGATGGTTTTGGTTTCAAGTACGCGCAGCAGCTTGATCTGGATGGAGAGAGGGGCGTCGCCGATTTCATCAAGAAAAATGTCGCCTTGGTGGGCGGCCTCGAAGCGTCCCTGGCGCTGCCGGACGGCCCCGGTGAAGGCTCCCCTGGCGTGACCGAACAACTCGCTCTCCAAAAGAGCCTCGTTGAGCGCGGCGCAGTTGAGCTGCACGTAAGGGCCGGATGCCCTGGCACCCATTTCGTGTATGGCCCTGGCCGCAAGCTCCTTGCCCGTGCCGGATTCGCCAAGCAGCAGCACCGGAGCGTCGCTTGCAGCCGCCTTCTCCAGCATGTCGAACAGCCGGGCCATGGCCGGGGAGGCCCCCACCATGCCGAAAAAGGTGTCGGGATGGTCCAACAGGCGAGAGAGTTCTTCCACTTTACGATCCAGGCGGTCGATCTCGGTCAGATCCAGGACGCTCTCCACCGCGCCGAGCACGGTGCCCTCGGTGTCGCGGATCAACGACTGGTTTTTGAACACCGTAACCTCGGAGCCATCCCTGCGGCGCAATATGCAGCGCCGCGCCTCCGGGGCGGAACCAGCGAACAGGCGGCACCATGCCCCGGGAGCATCCTTGCGCTGGATCTCGCAAGCGCTGCAACCGATGATCCCGCACTTCTGGCCGATAAGTTCCTGTGGTGAATAGCCGGTAAGCCTGCTCATGCCTTCGTTGGCCATGACGATGGCACCACTGGGATCGACAAGGAATACCCCTTCCTGAATGGCGTGGCAGATTGCCTGCCAGTGTTGGCTGATGTCCATGGAGCTACATATGCTTAATCACATGCCTATACAAGTGCATAGTGGGTTGGATGGCATGTGTGCGCAAAACACATATAAAGTTAATCATTCAAGACATTTGTTCACTGTAACGCCGTGGCATGTATCCTGCTCATGGCAGGCATGTTGAAAACCATACCCACCGACGCGCGCATATCCCGCAGATCCCTGCTCAGAGCCTTGGGCCTTGGCGGGGCAGGGGCGCTTATCCCCCAACGGTCAAAGGCCGCCATCTGGTCAGATTCCAGCCAGGAGATGGTTACCTTTCTCAACCTCAACGATTGCATTGGGTGTGGCGCGTGCGTGGAGGCCTGCCGCGCGAAAAACGCCGCCCGGTATCCCAACCCGGTCAAGCCCTTTCCCAAGATGCTTCCCTCCACCGTGAAAGCCGAAGACTGGTCGGACAAGCGCGATGTGGACAACCGCCTGACGCCCTACAACTGGCTGTATATCCAGACCGCCCAAGTAAGCTCCGGCGGTGTGACACAAACCGTCAACATCCCCCGGCGCTGCCTGCATTGCCAGAATCCTCCCTGCGCCAACCTCTGTCCGTGGGGCGCGGCGGCCAAACAGAAAAACGGCACGGTACGCATCGACGCCGATATCTGTCTGGGCGGGGCCAAGTGCCGCGACGTCTGCCCCTGGTCCATCCCCCAGCGCCAGACCGGCGTCGGCCTCTATCTTGATCTGCTGCCCACCCTGGGCGGCAACGGCGTGATGTTCAAATGCGACCGCTGCCAGGACCGTCTGGACAAAGGCCAGCAAACGGCCTGCATCGAAGCCTGCCCCAACGCCGTGCAATCCATCGGCCCCAGGGAAAAGATGGTGGCCCTGGCCAAGCAGAAGGCCAAGAAAACCGGAGGATATCTCTACGGCCTGGAAGAAAACGGCGGCACCAATACCATCTACCTTTCCCCGGTGCCTTTCGACCAGTTAAACGCCGCCATCGAGAAGGGTCCGGGCAAACCGCATCTGGCCGAGGCCGCAGATGTGATGGCCGGTTCCAATCAACTGGCCTGGGCCGTGCTGTTGGCTCCTCTCGCCGGGTTTGCCGGGGGTCTGCTCCGTGCGGGAAAAAAGGTTTTGAAAACGCAAGGAGGCAGCCGTGGGTGATATGCTTACCAAAGCCGAAACCGTTTCGTATCGGCTGATGGTCGGCGTTCTGGCCATTTCGGGAATTGCCCAGATGCCCATCTTCAAACGCTACGGCATTTCCAGTGTGCCCGGCCTGGCTTGGACGGCCAATTATGCCTTCACCCACTGGCTGCACTACCTGGCCGCCACAGCCCTGCTTTTCTGGATAGGCAGAATGCTGGCAGACGGCGGCGTACAACGTCTTGGAGGCGTCCGCGCCGCCATTCTGGCCATCCTTGTCTTCACCGGGGTGGTACGGGTGCTTAAGAATTTGCCGGACATAAGTTTCAGCCCATTGACCACGATGCTCACCGATTGGGTCCATCTGGCTGCGGCCGTGGCCCTTGGGGGGGCGGCCCTCATCATTCTTTTCAAACGCCCTAGAAGGTAAAGGAGGACTCCATGCTCATTGTTCGGGCACTCATGGCCATCTTCATCGTGTTCGGCGCGGCGGGATGGGTGGAGGCCAAAAGCAAGGCCTGCCCGCCCTTTTTCCTGCGCGCGGAGGATGGAAAGATCATCAATCCGGTAACCGGAGAGAACGCGGACCAGCCCGTTTCCACCCGCCAGACCTGCGGTGCGCAGGGCTGCCATGACTACGCGGCCATCACCAAGGGCTACCATTTCCAGCAAGGTTGGGACGTCATCAAGGACGACTACAACAAAGATAAACCCTGGATGCTCTCGCCGGGCATGATGGGCAAACTGTGACCTCCCTCGTTTCGCCAGTTGGCGAAAAAACATAACGACAACGCCGACCAGATCGACATGACCCCCTTCGCCTTCGCGGCGGACGGTCCGAAAGATCCCAAGGTGCTGGGGGTTCCCGGCTGCGGCGGCTGCCATCCCGGCGGCGGCGGCATGGAATACGATCGCGACGGCCAACGCTACGACGCCCGTCTCAAAGCCGATCCCTCCCTGGCTGCCAGCCTCGACGGCGACTACAATAAATCCCAATGGGACAAGACCGGCGTGGTGGAGGCCGACTGCTTCATCTGCCATCTGCCCGGCTACAACTTCAAGGAGCGCAACAAGCAGCTTAAAAAGCTGAACTTCAAGTGGGCGGCCACGGCGGCCTCGGGCATCGGTCAGGTGCAGGGTTTCGTCACTGACGGCGCGGCCCCCTCAGTGGCCTACAACCTGCGTCTGTTCAACCAGGACGGCAAGGTGGCCCTGGATCTTTCGGATAATCCCCCGCCGGAAAACTGCGTGTTCTGCCACGGCATGTCCGATATGAAAAAGCGCGGATTCTCCTGGAATGATCCGGTGAACCACGATGTGCACAACCTGCGCGGCATGTCCTGCGTGTCCTGCCATCCCGGCGACATCAACCACAACTTCGCCAAGGGCCAGGAAAACGTCTCCACCGTGCGGGACGACCTGGACAACACCATGAAGAAGTGCGCCGATTGCCACACCACCGGCTACATGGGCGCGCCGCGTCCCGAGCACGGCAAGGTGCGGCAAAGCCACCTGGACAAGCTGGCCTGCGAGGCCTGCCACATCCCGGCCCTCAACCGGGCCGGTGGCGAAGGCTTCGACGTCACCAGCGGGGCCATGGTCAACTATCCCAAGGTGGGGGCCAAGGCCATGGGCGCGGAGTTCAAGTGGGAGCCGCGCTACCAGGAACTCAAGCGCGGCCAGTTGGCCCCGGTGAACGTGCTGTTGCCGGTCACCTGGACCAACAAGGACGGCGACGGAAAGTACGTCCCCCTGTTCATGCGCGAAATCAAGAAAGCTTACGAAGTGGCGTCCCCAGCGCTGGCATCCAAGAACCCGGCCAAACCGGAGTTGCACACGCCCGAAGAGATCGGCCTCATGCTTGGCGCGCTGGCCAAGACCCTTCAGGGCAACAAGCGTTTCAGCCAAGTATCCCCAGTGTACCACAAGGGCGGAGAAATCCACTTCCTCGGCCCCGACGGCAAAGTGGTCACCCAGAAGGATTCCACCTGGGTAGGCCATCTGGAGGGCTTCAACATCAACCACAACGTGGCTCCGGCCAAACTGGCCCTGGGTTCCGGAGGCTGCCGCGACTGCCACGCCGAAAACGCCCACTTCTTCGAGGGGCGCATCGTCACGGACATGTTCGGCCCCGACGGCAAGCCCAAATACACCACCACCGGGCGGCTTATGGGCATCAGCCAAGCGGCCTTCGGCTTCAACGCGGTCTACCAACGGTTCATCACCCCCTACGCCAGTTGGGCCATGCTGATCATCGGCTTCCTGCTGGTGCTGCACTATACCGGCCAGGGGCCAAAGGGGCTGGACGCCCGCCACGAACCCGGCGAAATCCAGCGTTTCAGCCTTATTGAGCGCTGGACCCACCTTGTCCGCCTTGCCGCGTTCGCGGTGCTGGCGGTGAGCGGCTTCCTGTTCTTTACCAACAACACCACGCTGCTCCAGGCCGTCTTCGGAGGCTTCCAGGCCGCCGTGGCCTGGCATTGGGTGGCCGGGCTGGCATTCACCGCCGCCGGCCTGGTCAGTCTGGCCTTGTGGTTCAAGGACGCAACCTTCAAACCCTACGACCGCGAGTGGCTGGCCGCAAGCGGAGGATACCTGGGCCATAAGGAAGGCGAGCCCGCCCCGGCCGGACGCCTCAACGCCGGGCAGAAGATCTTCTTCTGGCTGAGCCTCGCCCTCACCCTGGCCATGGCCGCCACAGGCATCCCGCTCATCTTCAAAACCGGGCTTTCGGCTGACGCGGCCCTCTACCTGTCCACACTCCACGGCATCTGCGGCGTACTGTTCGTGGCCGCCGTGCTGGCACATGCCTACTTGGGAACCATCGCCAACCCCGGCACATGGCGGGCCTTGGTGGACGGCAAGGTAAGCAAGGCCTGGGCCAGACAGCACCATTCAAAGTGGTTCGAGAAGCTGTAAAACACTGATCCCAAGAGCGTGGGAGGCTGCATGGCAAGCCCCCCACGCCTCTTGGCAAAAGGCGGAGTCGCGCGACATCCGGTTGACAGGCATGGCGCGGCAGAGGCACTACACACGGCGGGGCGGCAGACGCGCCTGACCGCATCAAGGAGGACTCTATGTCGTTTTCCGATAAAACCGCCGTGGCCTTCGCATCCGTCGTGGGTTTGGGGCGCATGCCCGCCTCGGGCACCTGGGGTTCCGCCGCCGCCGCCGTGGCTGCGCCGTGGTTCTTCATGACCGCAAGCGGCCCGGTACGCCTGCTCATCCTGCTGTTGGTCTTCATCGGCGGCGGGCTGGCCTGCGACATCGTGGAGCGCCTGGAATGCAAAAAAGATCCCGGTCTGTGCGTCATCGACGAGGTGCTGGGCCAGTGGATCACCTACGCCTTCTTCGCCGCCCTCACCCCCTGGCAGATGTTCTGGGGTTTTTTGCTCTTCCGGCTGTTCGACATCTGGAAACCCGCGCCGGTGCGGGCCTCGGAGTGCTGGCTGCCCGGCGGTTTCGGGGTGATGATCGACGACGCCCTGGCCGGACTCTACGCCGCCATTGCGCTGGGAGTTTTGATAGCCATCGGACTGTAAAGATTTGTAGTTCCTTCTTTTATATGCCTTGCCTTGCAAAACGGCGCACGCAAACGTGCGCCGTTTCTTATTTTTACTGCGGCATTCAACAATGCTTTATTGACATTATCACCTGATTAGGCGTTATGTTTGTAGAAGCTGAGAATTTACTCTGTGGAGGGCACATGAAATCCAGCTTAGCCGTTTTCAACACCGCTAAACCAACCTCCTCATTTCATATTTTCCTGTGCCCATTTTCAGCGCGGGAGTGATTGCTTTTTCCAATACCATACTTATTTAGTATGATATGGAACAAACGCTCTCTCATGGTGATTCACGGCTCATCTGGATGGCCAGCCGGGCAGCGACCCGGTGTCACCAAAAGGAGGACCATGGTGCAAAAGGATTCCTGAGGAAAGCACGGGCAGCCTAGCAGCCAGCTTCCCTAAGCCATCCGACTTCCCCGCACAGGATGCGGAAGAGTGGAGTCCCCTGTCTCCCAGCCCCACCAAACCAACGTCTCCCTAAAGGAGTGGCGATAATGTCCCATATCATCCTCCTGTTGCACGCATCCACGGGGATGTTTTTCATCTTCGCATGCGTTTGGGTTTATGTGGAAACACTCAACTGCACGGAAAAAAACCTGCCCAGAATCCGCTCCGCGTGTGTGGCGGCTGCTGCGCTCATGTGGGCGACCTTCATCATCGGCGGCTACTGGTACGTATATTTTTACGCACCGGACAAGGCCGTCATCCTCAAGGGCCCCTGGCCTATCGCCCATAACTTCTACATGGAGTTCAAAGAGCACGTCCTCATGATGCTGCTCCCCCTCTCCCTGTTCATGCCCATAGTGGCCTCCAACAAACTCCCCAGCATTCCCTCCGCCAGAAAGCTGCTGCTTTGGGCGGCTGGCATGGCCATCATCATCGGCGTGGTCATGGAAGGCGCCGGGGCCATCATCAGCATGGGGGCCAAGCTCGGCCTGATGCCCGCATAAAGGAGGCCATTATGAACAGCTCACAATTGAACGGCTCCACCAAGGGCTTCGGTATATCCCTGGCGGTATCCGTAGTGTTCAGCGCCCTGCTTGTCGTGGTGAAGGAAACCAACGAAGGCCTGATGAAACTGATGAAAACCGTCACTGTTCACCACTGGGTCACCCACAGTCTGGTCTTCGTCGGGCTGTTCCTGGTGCTTGGATTCGTCCTGAGCAAGAGCAATGACGGCAAGGGTGTGAACGTCAGTGACGAGGGCTTGCTCAAGACTGTGATCGGCAGCAACGTGCTCGGCGCGGCCATCATTGCGGCCTTTTACCTCGCGGAATTGTAGGCCGTGAATCAGTGGTTGAATCCTGACGGATTCAATGCCAAACCGGCTCAGGGGCGTTGCTGATCCCGCGCGAGCGCGCGACCTGGCAGCGCCCCTTGGATGTATCCAAATTTTCCATCCCTTCCGTACCGGATAAACACCATGGATTTATTGCAAGGCCCGGCCTTTGCGCGGGCTCCCTCGCGCCTCTTTGTGGAGGTGACCACACGGTGCAACCTGCGCTGCCGCATGTGCGTCAAACAGTCTCCCGGAGCCGACCCCCGCGAAGGGGACATGCTCCCGGAGACCTTCAGCGCCCTGGAACCGGCCTTCGCCGGGCTGGAGGCCCTGGTGCTCAACGGCGTGGGCGAGCCCCTGCTTCACCCGGACATCGTGGAGTTCATCGCGCGAGCCCGTGAGCGCATGCCTGCCGCGGCCTGGATCGGCTTCCAGACCAACGGTCGCCTGCTCGACGCCCCCCTGGCCCTGGAACTGGCGCGGGCCGGTCTGGACCGCGTGTGCGTCTCCATCGACGCGGTGTCTGAGGACATGTTCGCGCGCTGCCGCGAAGGCGAGAAGATCACACAGGTCGAGGGGGCTTTGGCCGCGCTTCAGGAGGCCAGACAGAAGACGCCCGCCTCGCGCCTTGAAGTGGCCGCCGAATTCGTGCTTATGCGCGACAATCTGGCGGAACTGCCCGCCACCCTCAGCTGGGCGGCGTCGAAGGGCGTCACGTCAGCCATTGTCAGCCACATCCTCCCCTACGGCGCGGGCATGGCCGCCCAGGCGCTCTACGGCCCCAACACCGACGCCTCCCGGCAGTTCCATAAAGACTGGACAGCCAAGGCGCGTGCGCAGGGGATCGATATGGAGAGCTATTTCTCCCTGCTCTGGAAGTACGAGAAGACGGACAGGGAACTCGCCGTCATCCGCTGCGTCCGGGAGATGAGCGACGCCGCAGCCGCGCAGGGCATCCCGCTGCGTTTGCGCAACCTGTTGCACGGCGCAGGCCCTGGCCGGGGCGAAGTGGAAGCCGTGTTTGCCAGGGCCGAAGAGGTGGCCCAACAGAGCGGCATACGCCTGCACCTGCCCGCCTCCGGCCCGCGCTTCGCCCGCCGGTGCGAAGCAGTGGAAAACGGCGGGGCCTTCGTCACCTGGGACGGCCAAGTGTCCCCCTGTTACGCCTTGTGGAGAAAATATTCCTGCCATTTCCATGGCCGAACCAAGCCGGTAACCCCGAAATTCTTCGGCGATCTGGCCCGGACGGACATCCTGGCCATCTGGAACAGCCAGCCCTACGCGGAGTTCAGAAGCACCGTTGTCCGCGACGCCTACCCCTACTGCACCAACTGCAACGTCTACCCCTGCAGCGATATCGACAACCCAGACCATGGCTTCGATTGTTATGGCGAGGAGGTTCCTTGCGGCGACTGCCTCTGGTGCCTGGGCCTGCTCCAGTGTCTGGGCCAGGAACACAGCGGCGCGCACCATCAACACGGAGGTTGAAGGTGCGCGCCGTTGAGAATCACTCTGCCGCCCGGATGCCTGGACGGCGAGGAAAGCGTTACCGGAAAGACTGCGCTACGCGCAGCACTTCTTGAATTTTTTGCCGCTGCCGCAGGGGCAGGGATCGTTGCGCCCCACCTTGGGGCCGCTGACCACGGTCTCCTGGGTGGACTTCACCTTGCCGTCGACATAGAACCACACCCCGTCCTGCTTTTTGAACTGGGCGCGCTCGCGGATTTTCTGGTCCTGGCCGTCCATGTTGAAGGCGGCGATGAACTCCACGATGCCTTCGTCATCAGCCGGGCCCCCGGCCTTGGTCTCGACGATGGAGAGTCCCTGCCAGGTCGCGTTCTTGGACCATTCCAGGGTGGCCTGCTCGTCGAAATCCTTCTGCCAGCGTGTGTCGAGGGAACGGCGCAGATAGGCGATGTCGCCGGTGGCGTAGGCCGAATAGCGGGAGCGCATGAGGGCCTCGGCCGTGGGAGCCTGACTCTTCCCGGCCAGGATAGGCCCGCAGCACTCGGCCAGGGACTGGCCCGTGCCGCAGGGGCAGGCAGGGGCCGCTTCTGCACCCGCAGCGGCTTTTGCGGCCTTGGCCGGTTTAGCTGCTTTGGCAGCAGGCGCGGCCTTATGAGCCTTGGGCGCTTTCGCCGCTGTGGCGACCGCATCCGTAGCGGAACCCGCAGCGGTTTTAGGGGCTTTGGCCGTTTTGGCCGGAGCCTTGGTGGCCTTGGAAGCCGTAGCGGCGGTTTCCGCCTTGGGGGCCTTGACGGTTTTGGAAGCAGCGGCCTTGGGGGCTTTAGGGGCCTTGGCCGCCTTGGCGGTGCTGCCGGTTTCCGTGGTCTCGGTGGTCTCATTGCTGCTGGACATGTCGTTCCTTTTCCCTGAAGTTCGCCAAAATTTTTTAACCCATACGGTCAAAGAGCCACCATGACAACGCCTGGTATTGAGGCTCCCCCCGGGGAGCGGGTCCATATTCGCGCAAACCTGAACATTCCCGCCGCCGAACTGTGGTTCACCGCCGATTGCGGCGGCGGCCCCGGCGGGCAGCACGTCAACAAGGTGAGCACACGGGTGACGCTCCACTTCGACGTGGAGCGCTCCCCCAGCCTGACAGGCGCGCAGCGCCAGCGCCTGAAGGAGGCCCTGGGGTCACGCATCAGCCAGGAAGGGGAACTGCGCATCGTGGCCGGAGAGTTCCGCAGCCAGGCAGCCAACAAGGCCGCGGCCAAACTCCGGTTCGTCGAGCTGCTCAACCGCGCCCTGACACCCAGAGTTCCCCGCCGGGCCACCAAGCCGACCCTGGGTTCAAAACTGCGGCGGCTGGAATCCAAGAAAAAACGCTCCAGCCTGAAACGCCAACGTTGCGGCGGGGACGACTGACGCGCCAAGCCTTGGGACGGTCTGCCCGATTCACTACGCGGCAAGCGGCGCAGACGCAGCCAGGGCTGTGGCCGCTCCCCTGGCCGTCGCGCTTGGCGACTGTGTCACCACGTTGATCGACGGGGAACCGCAGCCCTGGCCGTGCCCCCCGCGTCAGCCCCTCAGGGAAGATCCCATCCGCTGACCAGCCTCTCCACCGGCGCGTAATCATCCGTGAGCACCAACGCCCCGGCGGTGTCCGGCGCGGGCAGGCGTTTCTCCAGCATGGCCTGGAATTCCGGGCCCGGGCTGGTCCAGGCGGGCGGACGGGTGTTCTTGAAGGCCACCAGCATAAAATTCTGCCAGGCCTGCGGATCGGCCCCGCTCCAGACCCTCAAAACGTACACCTGGGGGAACACCGCCGCATAGGTGGCGTACAGTGTCCGAAAAAACCGCGAGCGCGGGCCTTCAAGCGCTCCGATGCAATTCACCAGCACCACGCCGTCCTCGGCCAGGCTTTCCCGGATGCGGGTCACGGCCTCCTTGCTGGCCACATGAAAAGGCACCGTGACGTGGGAATTAAACACGTCCTCAATGATGATGTCATACACGTCCTTGTTGGCGTTCAGGAAGGTCCGGGCGTCCTCGTGCACGATGCGCAGGCGGGGCGAATCCGCAAGGCCGAAGAACTCCCGTGCGACGGCGGTGACGCCGGGGTCGAGTTCCACAACATTCACCCGCATACCGGGATCATGGGCCAGCACGTACTTGGGGTAGTTATACGTGCCCCCGCCGAGCACCAGCATGCGCTCGCCCTTGGGCACAAAATGGCCGGAGAGGGTGAAATACCGCGCATAGACAAGGGCCAGGGCGGCTGGGTCATCCAGATACATACCGCCCTGCACGCCTTCCGGGCCGGTGCTGAGCATCCGCATGGCCCGGCCGGTTGCAGACTCCGTCGCAGGATACACCAGCAGCCGCTGGTACGGCGTATCCACGTCCACAAGCCCCCTTGCGGCCAAGGCCCGGCCATCCGCCAGGGCCAGCAGGTAGAAGCACAGGTACAGCGCGGCCAGGCCTGCTTTCAACCAAACCTGGCTGAAGTGGCAGGCCATGGCCGTCAACGCCAGCACAGCGGCCATGAGGAACAGGATGTTGGCGCTGCCGATAAAGGCGATAAGAAAAAAACCGCCGGCAAACGTGCCCGCAATGCTGCCCAGGGTGGACAATGCATAGAGCCTGCCCACGGTGCGCCCAGCCGTTGCCGCGTCCGTCAGACGGATGCGGGCCGCGAAAGGAGCCACCATGCCCAGCAGCACCCCCGCCGGAGCGAAAAGCAGGATGGTGGCCTTGAGCGACGCCATATGCACCCCGCCGGTGTTGGCCTGGAGGGCCTGGAGAATAAATTCGCGGGAAAAAGCGATGAGCACCGTTGCAGCCGATGCCCCCAGAATGATGCGCGAAAGCGCCTTGAGCGAAGGATGTTTATCAGCCAGCCGCCCGCCCCACCAGTACCCCAGAGAGAGCGCCGCCAGAATGACGCCGATGATGCTGGTCCAAACCACCACGGAAGTGCCCACATAGGGAGCCAGCACCCGCGAGCCCACCAACTCGATGATCATGACCACCGCGCCGCAGATGAAGACCACTATTTCAAGCATATGCCCTCTGTAAGGATGTGCCTCCGGAGTCCAGAGGGGGGCCATTGGCCTTCCAAAGGAACATAACTCCCCCTAAGCCTCTGCGAGGCAAAGGGGGAGTAAGCCCGGCCCCCCCTTATAGCTCCGCGTTGCCGCGCGGCGGCTGCGTCGTCGCGCAAAATATTGGGGGGGGCTGGGGGTGCCCTGCACCCCCAGCGGGGGGGTAGGGGGCAGAGCCCCCTGGATCCTCCGGGGCGTTCAGCCGGGCTTGCGGCCTATGACTATCCTGTCGTGACCGGCCAGGTCCTTGAGCACGGTTACGCCCTCGAAGCCGAACTCCTGGGATTCCAGCAGATCCTTCAAGGCTGGTCCCTGCTTCCAGCCGATTTCCATGGCCAGAACGCCCCGGGGGTTCAAGCGGCGCAGGGCCACCGCAACCACAGCGGGATAGGCCTCCAGGCCGGAAGCCTCGGGCGCGTCGGGCACCAGGGCGCAACGCGGCTCGAAACAGGCCACCTCAGGTGATAATTCGCCGAACTCGGCATGGCTCACATACGGAGGATTGGACACGATGAGGTCGTAGCCGCATTGCTCTCCTGCGTTGGCCGGTGTCCGCGACGGCGGCAAGGCGGAAAAATCGCCCAGTACGAAGGTGATACGGTCTTCCACGCCATGTTTGGCTGCGTTGGCCGAAGCCACGGCCAGGGCGGCGGGACTACTGTCGAGGGCGGTAACGGTGACAAGGGGAAACAACGCGGCCAGGGTGACGGCCAGGCAGCCGGAGCCGGTGCCCAAGTCCGCAAAGGCCAGAGGGGTCTCCTTGTCGAAAAGGCGCTGGGCCTCCTCGATGAGCTGCTCGGTCTCGGGCCTGGGGATCAATACGTCCCCGCAGACCGAGAAGGCCAGCCCGAAGAACTCCCGCTCTCCCAGGATGTAGGCCATGGGTTCGCCCTTGCCCCGCCGGGCCACCAGCGGACGCAGGGCGGCCAACTCGGTTTCTTTCAGAGGGCGGTCCAGGTTGACGAACAGGCCGATGCGGTCCATGTCCAGCCCTTTGGCCAGCAGTAACTGCGCCGAAAGACGCGGGGAATCGACTGCCTTGTCGCGCAGGTAGGCTTCAGTCTTGGCGAGAATTTCGCGCACGGTCTGTGGTTTGGTCATAACGATAGGTTTTGGATAGTCCGCAAAGGGCCTGTCTGTCCAGGCTGGTGGTGGGGCGCGTGGGCAAGGGGGCGAGTATTCCAGATAGTATTACGTAAATCACGCAACCCTGACTGTCATCGAAGTTGACGTATTTAGCCGAGGTACGTAGCAATGACTGATAATTATTGGTAAGCAATCGTTCAGAATAATTGTGAGAAAGTGGACGCACATGGTAGTCAACCAATGACAAGAATTTCAAACTATTTCAATGGATTAGCCGATAAAATCGCTGCCTTGTCTCTTGTTGCTGGCACGGCATCCCATAAACCTGACATTGGAGCCAATCGAGAGAATATTATTAGGGATTTTTTGAACTGCCATTTGCCTCGCAGACTCTCAGCATCCCTTGGTGGACAAGTAATTACACCTGACGGGATAGAATCTGGCCAGATCGATGTAATTATCTCAAATGACATTGGCATTCGATTTGAGGAGAACGAAAAAACCTTTGTAACTGCCGAATGTGTAGCAGGAGCAATAACCGTTAAAACGACACTAGATTCACATTCTATAAACGATGCCATGCAAAATCTTGCGACAATCCCTGAGCCTAATCCCGCAATATTTGACTTTAAGCTTCTTAAATCAGGATCTTCTGGTGCTTTTCTAGAACGGCATCCGTCCTATTTTATTTTTGCGTACGATGGCATACGCGGCGAAACATGTATAGAACTCGTCAAAAAATTCTACCAAAACAATCAACATATTCCATCGAGGCGCTTCCCATGCAGCATTATTTTAAACAAAAAGTACATTATAAGCTACCTAAAGAGTGACACTAGAGTGCAATCTGGTCACATCGTGCCAAAAAATACTTTCTACCTTCAAACGCTCGACGAGGCGAATCGCGGATACCCTTTCGTTAACATGTTAAACCATCTCCTTTCATACGCGGACTGGCTCAATTACATGAGTATCACGTTTCACAATTACTTTAACGAAGGATTCAATCTACAAAATCCATAATCATCACATTTAACGCATTTATCCCACATCCTGGCATCATCGGGCATTGCTCCATATCGTAAGCTTGCTGAAATAACTCTAGTATCGAAATCCCAATGGCCCAGTTTAAAGTAAATAATTCCAGGACGCCTTATTTATGTAATAGTTTTGGTGCAAGAATCCATGGAATGGTTTGACAGAAAACAATAAAAAGGCCTCCCCGAAGGAAGGCCCATATACGCATACACGCACTCGTCGCTCGAAAATCCGCTGAATACTAATCCACCTCAGACTGGTTCTTCAACGCCTCGGTCTGGTAGTGGTTGATCAGGGCGTCCATCATATCTTCGATGTCTCCGTCCATGATCTTGTCCAGGCTGTAGAGAGTGTAGTTGATGCGGTGGTCGGTCATACGGCCCTGTGGATAGTTGTAAGTGCGGATGCGCTCGGAGCGGTCGCCGCTGCCTACCTGCTGGCGGCGATTGGCCTCAACCACCAGCCGCTGCTTTTCCTGCTCCAGGTGCAGCAGGCGCGACAGGAGCACCTTCATGGCCTTGGCCCGGTTCTTGTGCTGGCTCTTTTCGTCCTGGCAGATGACCACCAGGTTGGATGGAATATGGGTGACGCGCACGGCGGAGTCTGTGGTGTTCACGCTCTGGCCGCCGGGACCGCTGGAGCGATACACGTCGATGCGCAGATCGTTAGGGTCGAGCTGCACGTCCACCTCGTCGGCCTCGGGCAGGATGGCCACGGTGGCGGCGGAGGTATGGATGCGGCCCTGGGATTCCGTGGCGGGCACGCGCTGCACCCGGTGGGTGCCGGATTCGTACTTCAGGCGGCTGTAAACCTTCTCGCCGGAAATGTTGGCGATGATTTCCTTAAAGCCGCCGTTGTCCGAGGCAGATTCGGAGAGAATCTCCATTTTCCAGCGGCGGCGCTCGGCGTAGCGGGTATACATGCGGAAGAGGTCGGCCGCGAACAGGGCGGCTTCCTCGCCGCCGGTTCCGGCCCGGATCTCCAGCAGGATGTTCTTGTCGTCCAGGGGGTCCTTGGGCAGCAGGAGCACCTTCAGCTCATCCTCGATGCGGGGCAGCGCCTCGCGAGCGGCCTTGACCTCGGCCTCGGCCATCTCGCGCATCTCCGGGTCGGAATCTTCCTGGAGCAGGATGTTCTCCTCCAGGTCTTCCTGGAGCGCTTTGTAGCGGCGGAAAACGGCCACGATGTCGCCCAGGTCCGAATGGGCCTTGGTGAGCTTGCGGTAACGCTCCTGGTCGCTGACGGCATCGGGGGAGGAAAGCTCTTTCTCCAACTCGACGTAGCGGTTCTCAATGCTTTCCAGCTTGGCGTACATGGTCTAGGCCCCGCATTCCTTGCCGATGGCGCCGTGGAGAGCGGCGATAGCCACTTCGATCTGGGCGTCATCGGGTTCGTGGGTGGTGAGCATCTGCATGGCCAGCCCAGGCCAGGACAGGGCCTTACAGAAGATGTTGCAGCGATACTTCCCCGCGAACTTGATGATCTCGTAGGATATGGCGCTGATGGGAACCATCAACGCAAATTTCATGACGATGATGTAGACCTGCTTGAGCACGCCGTTACCCGGCGCCCACCAGCCCAAAAACATCGGCACGATGAAGGTGTACAGCACGATGGACACGCCCAAAACAAACAGCAGGAACGTGGTACCGCAACGCGGATGCAGCCGGGAGTAATCCCGAACAGAATTCGGGGAAAGCTCCACGTGGTTCTCGAAGGCCCAGATCACCTTGTGCTCCGCCCCATGGTACTGAAACACCCGGCGGATGTCCGGCACAAAGGAGATGGCCAGGATGTAGCCCACGAAAAGCAGCAGCTTGAACAGACCATCCCACATATGGAAGGAGAGGGCCTCCACCCCGCCGGAAAGCCCCAGATACTTCATACCCAGGGAAAACAGGTGGGGAGCCACCACGAACAGCAGCAAGGCGAACCCCAATGCCGAGGCCATGGTTGCTGCCATGGCCCACGGGGAGAGCTCGCCCTCGTCTTCGTCCAGCGCCTGCTGGGCGGAAAAATTCAGCGCCGAGATGCCGTTGACCAGTGTTTCCATCAACACAGGAAATCCCCGCAGGAAGGGCTTTTTAAGCCACTGCCAACGCAAAAGGGAAAACCAGGGTCTGGTTTCCACCAAAATGTGGCCGTCAGGCTTACGCACGGCTATAGCCAGACAATCTTTGGAGCGGATCATAACCCCCTCCATTACTGCCTGCCCACCCACCGTTTCATCGGCGGCCAAAGGCCAAGTCATGGGTTTCATAGTAAAAAAAGGACGGCGCACAGAGCGCCGCCCTAAACCTCGCGGATTAAGCCTTTGTATCGTCAAACTTCGCGTACTTCTTGCGGAAGCGGTCGATGCGGCCGGCGGTATCCAGGAAGCGCTGCTTTCCGGTGTAAAACGGATGGCAGTGCGAACAGATTTCCACGGACATGGTCGCGCCGCTGGTGGTGAGGGCGTCAGCGGAAAACCCGCAGTTGCAAGTAATCTTGGCCTTGAAAGTTTTGGGATGGATGCCGTCTTTCATGTGAAGCTCCTTACTCTGATCGAAAGAGAGGCCCTATACCCCTTCGCCTGGCGCTTGGCAACCCCCATGAGGGACTTTCCCGCCGTCGCGATGAGTGTTAAGGTCTCCCGGCTTTCGACACGCCCAACTATCTAGAGGTTCACCATGTCACTTTTGGGAAAAAACCCCATCGTCGTCAAGTACCTTGAATCCTTCGGCCAGCACCTGAGCACCTTCGAACATCTCCCCCTGGCCGATATCAGTGCCGGTATCGATGCCGGCCGCATGGTGCTCCTGGCCAACCCCAACCATAAAAACGTTACTCCCACGCTCATCGGGCAACCTGCCCGCATCAAGGTGAACGCCAACATCGGCACCTCGCCCATGATCAACAACGTGGATATGGAAATGCACAAGCTGCGTCTGGCCCAAAAAGCCGGAGCCCACGCAGTCATGGACCTTTCCATCGCCGGAAACCTCGACGAGGTGCGCGTGCGCATCCTTGAAGAGGCAACCATCCCTCTCGGCACCGTGCCGCTGTATTCCGTGGCCCAGAAGTACGTGGCCAAGGGCAAAGACCCCAGCGATTTCTCCACCGACGAGTTCCTCGAAGAAATCGAACTGGAAGCCCAGCAAGGGGTCGACTTCATGACCCTGCACTGCGGCGTCACCGCACGCGGCGCGGCCCTGGCCATGGACGGTCGCCGCATCATGGGCATCGTCTCGCGCGGCGGCTCCATTCTGGCGCGCTGGATGAAACGGCGCAAGGCCGAAAATCCGCTTCTGGAAAGCTATGACGACCTGCTGAAGATTCTGCGCAAATACAACGTGACCATCAGCCTGGGCGACGGCCTGCGCCCCGGCTCCGGTGCCGATGCGGGCGACGCTGCCCAGTGGGAAGAGGTCTCGGTGCTGGGCGACCTGGCCAAACGCGCCGTGGAATACGGCGTCCAGGCCATGATCGAAGGTCCCGGCCACGTGCCCCTGCACCTGGTGCAGAGCCAGATCCAGGGCATCAAGCGCCTGACCAACAACGCGCCCCTCTACGTGCTTGGCCCCCTGACCACCGACTCCGCACCGGGCTACGACCACATCGCCGGAGCCATCGGCGGGGCTGTGGGCGCCTTCTACGGCGCGGATTTCCTGTGCTACCTCACCCCGGCAGAACACGTCACCCTGCCTAACGCCGAAGACGTCTGGGCAGGTGTAAAGGCCAGCCTCATCGCTGCCCAGAGCGCCGAAGTCTCGCTGGGCCGCCCCTGGGCCGTAGAGCGCGATCTGGCCATCTCCAAAGCCAGGGCCTCCCTCGACTGGGAAGGCATGGCCGACAACGCCCTGGACACCCAGATGGTGCACAAGCGCCGTCAGGACTTCAAGGCCGAAAAAGAATGCGCCATGTGCGGCTCCTTTTGCGCCATCCGCATGCTCGAAGACGGCCACTCCCCCTGCAAGTAACCATTGCCCGGAGGCAGCCCATGTACAAGATCGTCCTCATCCGCCACGGCCAAAGCCAGTGGAACCTGGAAAACCGCTTCACCGGCTGGACCGACGTGCCCCTCTCGCCACTCGGCGTGGTGGAGGCTACTGCCGGTGCCAAGGCCCTGATGGACGCCGGGTACGATTTCGACGTCTGCTGCACCTCGCTGCTCAAACGCGCGGTGAAGACCTTGGACATCGTGCTTGAAGCCATGGACCGCCAATGGCTGCCCGTGCATAAATCCTGGCGTTTGAACGAGCGCCACTACGGGGCTTTGCAGGGCCTGAACAAACCCGAGACCACCGCCAAGTTCGGCGAGGAGCAGGTGTTCATCTGGCGCAGAAGCTACGACGTGCGCCCCCCCGCCCTCACCGATGACGACGCGCGCCACCCCCGCTTCGATCGCCGCTACGACGGTCTGGCCCCCGGCGACCTGCCCGGCGTCGAGTGTCTGAAAGATTGCGTCGGTCGGGTGCTGCCCTACTGGCACGGCACCGTGGCCCCGCTGGTGCGCAAGGGCAAGCGGGTGCTTATTGCCGCCCACGGCAATTCGCTGAGGGCGCTGGTGAAATACCTGGACGGCGTGAGCGATGAGGCCATCGCCAAGCTGAACATCCCCACCGGCGTGCCCCTGGTGTACGAACTGGATAAAGATCTGAAGCCCATAAGCCACTACTACCTGGGCGACCCGGACGAAATAGCCCGGCAGGTCGAGGCCGTGGCCAACCAGGCCAAGGCCAAGCCCGCGCCCCAGGCGGCTGCCAAGGCCGACCCCAAACCGGCAGCGGCGAAGCCTAAAGCTCCGGCGCAAAAAACTGCCGCGCCAGCGCCCAAAAGCAAATCGCCCAAGAACATCGTCAAGGGCAAAACAAAGACCAAATAAACGCAAAAGGCCGCCTGGGAAACCAGGCGGCCTTTTTCTTGGCAGAGCAATTCGCTGCTAGTACTGAATGAAACTCGCTCCAGGCACTGTGGCGCGGGTCTTGTCGATGAAGGTTTTGAAATTATCCACGGTCGATTTGTGAATATCATGTGTGAGCATGGTACTGTGGGCCCTTTTTGAAATCTGTTCCACAGCTGAATCAATCCATCCTGTTGGTTGAAACTCTTTATCCCAATCTCTTGGATCGACATTCCAAAGGACAGATGTGTAACCAAGCCGCTGGAAAATTGCATCGACGACTTGATTGTGTGCTCCGAATGGCGGACGGATCAGTTTGTGCTCACCAAGAAGACCACCTAGCAGGTTTTCTGTCTTCAATATCTCTTCTTCAACTTCGGCAGCAGTGAGCTTAGTCAACGACGGATGTGAGAACGTGTGATTCCCGATGGTATGCCCCTCGGCATGAGCACGCTTTACAATATCCAGATTTGCCGAGTTGCCAAGGGCACTCCCGACAACGAAAAAAACAGCCTTAAGGTTTTCAGCTTTCAACAAATCCAGGAGTTTCGGTGTATTTTTAGGATGCGGGCCATCGTCGAAGGTCAAGATGATCTCATGACCACTTCCAGTAGCTCCATACGGGGTAGACATGTTCTTTCTCCTTCTTTCAAAACACTTTTTGATTATTATCCCGTTACACCCTTTATATACTTAGTCAATAGCAACACAAATTCAATAACATGATATATATTTATGCTATAACCTGTTTTATCTTTCTCCCCACATAGCCCTATATGGGGTGCGCTTTTCTCGAATCTGACTACGATACCCTCCTTGGCCGACCGCGTTCAATGCGGCGGTACACCAACAATTCAAGGAGATCATTTTCCGTGAGCGACACCCTTTCACCCCAGGCGGAGTCCGTAGCCGCGCCGCTTCCGCCCGCAGGAGCCCGCATACTGACCCTTAAGGAAATCGAAAATGCGTTTGACGCGCTTGACTGGCAAGCCGTGCCCGGTGACCCGTCCGGCATTGTAATCGCCGAGAAGTGGCTGAACAGCAACCTGGTGAGAACAGCCCAACTTAAACCCCTGGAAGGCAAACCCGTTTGCGGGCTTCCAGGGCGCTTGGCAGGATACGCCACCGTGCATCGACGGATCAGGCCCTTCATGGAGAACGCTTTCGACGCCATCCATCGCGCGGGATTGGCAGACCATATTCTCTGTTGGGGAGGCGCCTTCACCCCGCGCAGGCAAAGGGGAAGCTCCACCGTAAGCCGCCATGCCTACGGCATCGCCTTTGACATCAACACGCAGTGGAATCCCTACAAGATGCAGCCCGCGCCCACGGGGCACACCGGCTCTGTGACGGCGATAGTCCCGATCCTGGCGGCCAACGGTTTTTACTGGGGCGGGTGGTTCAAGAACAATCCCGACGGCATGCACTTCGAATTCTACCGGGCAGACTGGCTGTAGAAATACCACGCTCGGCCTCAGCAGAGAGGCATTGCAATTGCCGCCATCCCTGCGCCACGTTGGCGAAGCCCCACGCAGGCCCCGGCAGACAGTAGACGCCGTCTCCGGCCATCCGGCGAATCCCGTGCATATTTGGGATTCGCCGGACGGCGCTCCGGCCCTTATTTGCCGGTTTCATCCTCCAGCCCAGGCCTCAACGCACCGTCCTGTGGCGGCTGCGCCTGCCCTGCCGCCGTGGGCTTTGGCCGTATGGGCAACTTGGGCAGCCGCATCTCCGGCTTGCGCCACACGCCACCGACGCTGAAGCACTCCCAGCCCCAGCGCAGCCAACGCAGCAGCGAGAAGGCCATCCACAGAGACCATGCCAGCATCACGCCGCGATACCACCACAAAGATACGGACAAGACTTCCGGCCGGGGCATCAGACCCGCAACCCGGTCATAGGTCCAGACCAGATGGTAGGCCGTGGAGCCGTTGCCGCCCACCTGCATCACCGGCAGGCCAAGGAGTCCGGTGCGGATGGCCTCGAACAGGGCGGAAAGTCCCATGAGCACCAGCACCACAAGCCCCACCTGCATGGCGTCAAACCAGAACGCGCCGAGGCGGTCGGAGAAGTTGCGCCGGACCCCCAAGGCCAGCAACCAGGCCACAGCCAGGAGCGCCCCTTCCGGCCCGGCCTGGGTAAGCCCCAGCCCCAAAAGGAACCATTGCCGTCTGCTCAAAGGCGACCAGGGCACGAAGCCAAGGCCGAAGGCGGCCACGGCCACCCCAAGCAGCGTCCCCCAGAACAGCACCACCGGCCCCATGGGGGTATCGCCGCGCACCCAGAGCAGCCAGCGGTCCGTGGGCAGGTCGATGGTCACCTGGGCGTTGACGGCTCCGCTGCCCAGTTCAACAGCCGGGGCGCGCAGAATGAAGCCGCTCTCCGCTTCAACGGCCTCGCGCCAGGCCACGGCCAGATTCTGGCGGCCAGGGGCGATGGCCACGCCCACTTCTCCGGGCTTGCCTCCAGCCCAGGGCACGGGTTTGCCGTTGAGGGCCAGGTTCTGCACCTCGGCCCGTTGGGGCAAGGTGAGCACATGCCTCCCACCAAGAGCCGAGCGCAGGGCCAAGGAGAGCGTCGCCTCCTCCAGGCGTGCGCCCGGACGAAGCGTCAGGGTGGCGGAATCGATGGTCAGGCTTTCACCGGGGGCCGGGGCCGGTCTGCGGATTTCCGCACGGGCCTTCTCGCCGGGCCAGGGCCGCCACTGGGGCTGCCATTGCCCGGCTTTGTTCAGGCTGGTGACCACCGGAATACCCGAAAGGGTCACATCCCACACCGGCGAGGCCCGCAACTGCCAGACCTCCATCCAGGGGACCCCGCTTGGCGCGGCCAGTTCCAGGGCCGGAGCAATTTCCAGGCGGGAGCGCCAGCGCACCTCCTGCTGCCCGGCGGCCAGGCGCACCAGAGCCTTGCCGCCGGATACCCCCACGCTCTGGTCGAGCACGGATTCCCCGGCCAGAAGCGGAACCTCGGCCACCACAGGTTCGCCAAGCGGCGTCAGCCTGCGCACGGTGGTTTCGGCCTCCCAGTTGAGGCCCAGCTCAAGGGAGCGGGTAACTTCCAGAAAGGGAGCGATGGCGGCGCTCACCGGGGCCAATTGTCCCGGAGCGCCGGATTTCCCAGCCTCTTCCAGGCGGGCGAAGCGTAATCCGCCCTCCAGTCCGCCATCCGGGCCGACGCCCAGAACGCTCCACCCCGGAGCGCTCACCCGCCCGACATGCGGCGCAAGGGTCCAGGACACTCCAAAAGAGACGCCCGACGGCGCAGGACCGGCCAGCACGACTGTATGCGGGCCGGGGCCGACCAGAATCCACAGCCCGCCTTCCCGGCTAAGAAGCTCGCCAGCCGGTTTGCCGTCCAGCACCACGCTCTGGGCGCTCCAGCCGTCGCTCACCACCGGCAGGGGCAGGGCCGCGCGTGTGGCAGCGCCCAGACCGACGGTCAGCCGCAGGCCGGACCCGTCAAGGGAGATGGACAGATCAGAGGCTCCGGCGCAATGCGGAAAACACGGCTCGGGAGCGGTAAGCCGGGTTTTGAACTCGTCCAGCAGTTCCTTGGGCGGATACTGGGCTGCCGTGGCCGATGCGGCAACCAGGAGCACGGCGGCAAGGGCCGCCAAGCCAAGGACGACGGCTCTGGCCTCTGAGGCCCTGGCCCCCTTGCCGGGCTTTGGCATCCCGTCGACTGTACCGACCCTTGGCATCCCGCCTTCCGGCGCGGCTGTTGGGGTCCCGTCGCCCGTGCCGGACGTTGGCGTCCCGCCGTCCATTTCGGCCCGTGGTGTTCCACCGTCCGTTCCGGCCTTCGGCATGCCGCCGTGCGGCGCGGAAGGAAACAGCCGGTTCCCGCCCGCCAGGGGCCTAGCCATCAGGCCCAGAGCCGCCAGCAGTAGAGCCACCCGGGCCAGACAGAGGGCCAGAGAAGTCTTGGGTCCGATGAGATACAGGGTGATGGACTGTTTGGCGTCCACCGGCCCATTCCAGGAAAGGCGCACCGAGCGCCAGTGCCAGGCGGGCAGTCCGGGGCCGGTCTGCACCAGACTCTTGGGGTCTTGCTCCAGCATGTTCGGGGATGCGGCGTCACTCATGGCCGATACGCCCGCCCGCTTGGCCACGGAGGCGCTTTTCCTGGCCTCACCGGCTCCACGGGGAGCCACGGAAGCCGGTGGCGCAGGGGCCGCAGCCGTTTCGAACTCGGCCTCGGCCATCTGCGTTGGCCCCGTGGGCCAGCCCAGCTGCGGATACAGCCCCTGGCGGATCTGGTCGAACACGAAAGGCAGGGCAACAGCGGCCAGGGCGAACAGGCAGGCTACATGGAAAAACTTGACCATACGGGCCGCCCGGGGCCAATCGGCCGCCGCCCCCTTGCGCTCCACGAGCATTCTGAGGGCCAGGGCGGCCAGCAAGGGCAGCCAGAGTTCCACTGGCGCACCGGGTTCGTGCTGGGCCAGGGCCAGATAGGCCAGAAGCGCCAGGGCGGCGGGAATGCCGCACAGCTTGAAGGCCGCCAGAGCCATGAACAGGGTGAGAAAAATATTGAGAAGGTTCCAGCGGCTCACCCAGGAGTCGTTGACCTGGTCGGGGCCAGTGGCGGAAAACAGCCTCCAGCCCGGCGGCAGGTTCAGCGTCACGGACAAGGACGACACATCCGCACGCCAGCCCGAGGCGGGCAGCACCCGCCCCATAACGCGCGATTCCGCCGTAAGATCCAAGGCGGACTGACGCAGTTCCACCCCGCGAAGCCCGCCCTCCCCCAGCAGCACCACGGGCTGGTCCTTGCCGGAAAGACTCACCCTGCCAAGTTCGCCGGGCGAAGCCATGGACAGGGACCAGTCTTTCCTGATGTTTCCGGAAAGATGGTCGAGGGCGGTTACGCCCTGGCCGTCAAAATCGAGCCACAGCTCGCGCCGGGCCGTGATCTCACTGGGGAGTTTGGAGGATTCGCCCCGACGTATCTCCGCCAGGGCGAGGGTGGTTCCCGCCTCGGCCACGAAGGCCGGATACTCGCGCCAGGCTTGGGGAAGATCGGTTGTCTGGGGATCGGCCGGAGGCATCCCGGCCAGACGGACGTCACGAAGCCGGGCGTCCGGGGCAAAGCTCCAGATTTCGCGGCCAAAGGGCGCGGTCGCCGGTCCGAAGGCGGTGACCGGGCCCGGGGCGCGAGAGGTGATCTCCACGTCAAAGCGCCCTGCTCCGGTCTGCACCAGCACCTGCCCGGCAGGGCCAAACCCCACGGGCACGGGCGAAATGACGCCCATGGGCTTAGTTCCTTCGGGCAGGAGGCCGTCGAGGGTAATGGTTCTAGCCCGGCCCGAAACCTCCAGCCTTGCCAGGGTGGTCACGGTAAAGGGCAGCCCGTCACGCAGCAGCCGGAACACGCGCACCCGCAAGGCTTCTTCAGGGGCCTTTTCCTTGCTGGAGGCCGCCAGTTCCAGCCGCCCCTCCGGGGTGAGCCTGGGAGAGGCCACGGGCTTGCCGTCCACGGTGAGGGCGATAAGCCCTGTCTGCACAGGGATTGCCAGGGATTGAGGGCGCTGCTTCCAGGCCAGTTTTCCGCTCACCTGATATTCGCCCGGCCCAAGGCGCAACGCGGGCGCGCCATTGACATCAAGCACCGCCGCGTCCTTGCCGCCAAGTTTTACCTCCACGGGCCACAGGCCCGATGCGGAAGGCAGGGGCACGTTTTGCGGAGCAAAAACCCGCCACGTCTGACTGAAGACCGCACCCGAGGCGTCCACAGACAGGCTCAACCGGGTGGGAAACAGACATTCCCGCCGGGCAGTATCGCCCATGAGGGCCGGGCAGTCGCCCGTCTCCACGCCGTGAAGCACCCACCCCTGCCAGGCTTTGAGGTCCTGGGGAATCCACTCACGATCTTGGGCGACGGCGGGCCCGAAGCTGGCCATTACCAGAAGAAGAGCGATGAGCACACGCATGACCACTCCTTGTGTCGACAGGACGATACTCCATGACTATACTGCATGCTCGCGCCCAAAGGAATGAAAAAAACCATGACCGCTTCCCTGCCCGCCCTGCTTCTTGACTGGTTCGCCCGCCTTCAACGCCCCCTGCCCTGGCGGGGAACGTACGACGCCTACCACGTGTGGCTCTCGGAGATCATGCTCCAGCAGACCCAGATGGATCGCGCCGTGGTCTATTTCCAGCGTTTTACCGCTCGCTTTCCCCATGTTGGCGCACTGGCCGAAGGCTCGGAGGAGGAAGTGCTTCGCCTGTGGGAGGGTCTGGGCTACTATAGCCGGGCCAGAAACCTGCTCAAGGCGGCCAAGGCGGTCATGGAGCGCCACGCCGGGCGCTTTCCAGATGACCTGGAATCCCTGGGCAAACTGCCGGGAGTTGGAGCCTACACTGCCGGAGCCGTGCGCTCCATCGCCTTCAACCTGCCCGCCACAGCCGTGGACGCCAACGTGGTGAGGGTGCTGGCCAGAGTCTATGATCTGGCCGAGCCGGTGAAAGACCCGGCTGTTCACAAGCGCATCACCGCCCTGGCCGCCGGGCTTGTTCCCGAGGGCCGGGCCAGGGAGTTCAACCAGGCGCTCATGGAGCTTGGCGCGTTGGTCTGCCGACCGCGCGCTCCGCTGTGCGACCAATGCCCCTTGGCCGACATCTGCCTAGCCCTTGCCCGCGGCACCGTGGCCCTTCGGCCCGTGAAAGCCGCCCCCAAAGCGGTGACGCCCATCGGCGTTGGCACCGGGGTCATCCTGCACGAGGGATTGTTTTTCATCCAGAAGCGCAGGACCGGCGGCGTCTGGGGCGGCCTGTGGGAGTTCCCCGGCGGCCAGATGGAACCTGGCGAAACGCCGGAACAGACCGCCGTGCGCGAGATGCTGGAGGAAACCGGCTTCGTGGTGCGCCCGCAAGGCAAGCTGGCGGTGATACAGCACAGCTACACCCGCTATCGGGTGACCCTGCATGCCTACCTGATGAGTCTGCCGGAGGGCACGCCGCCTCTGCCACAGCCGGAACTCAATGCGGCCTCGGCCTACAAATGGACAACCCTGGACGCTCTGGAGAGTTTGTCGTTTCCCTCGCCGCACAGAAAATTGATCGAGATTTTGCAGAGGGATGCGCGGCTGGTTGGAGAGAATGGTCTCTAAGTGGCTGTCTGCCCAAATATACACTGAAAAGCACCAGAAGCGGCAACATGCAGGTGGCGCCAGCCCGCAGACTGACACCGCCACTTCACAAGAAAAGCCCCCCCCTACCGGGACTGCTCAACTCCGCGTTGAGGGTCTCGCTTGCTATCTTCCGACACTCACTCCCACATCAGTCCAGGCCTTGCCATCCCATTTGGCCACATTTCCGGCCTTTTTGCCGCCGATCTTGCTGAAAGAACCGACAACATACATATTGTTATTGTTATATCCAAACCCAAGGCTGTCATAGTAGTTATCAGGATCTTTTGTGATCGGCACGAACTTATTGTTTTCCAGGAACACAATTTTCGACCTGATGTCTATTCTGGACCGTACATCATTATGGCTCTGTTCGCGTTGAGTGTTGAAGCTACCCAAGGGACATGATTAGTGCCCGTTTCGGGGTCAGGCTTTCGCCTAAACGCTCGAACAATCTCCGCCAACCAAGGTAGTTGGCCAGATACTTCGTCGCCACACCCCCG
>JBBRUD010000050.1:0-29403 GCA_038248065.1 Desulfovibrionales bacterium
CCGGGCCAGCCCCGCGCCTCCCCAGGCCATGACTTTGTCGTGATTCCAGACCAACAGCGGTCGTGCCAGCGGGCCAAGGGCGTTCATCCACCCTATAGTGGCTCGCACCGACCACTCGTAGCGCACCACGGTAAACCCGGCTTCGCGGCTCAAGCGCCAGACGCCCGCGCCTTCAAGGTCACCGGTGGCCGTTCCGGCGATCAGCGTAGAGGGTTCAATGGCTGTGGCGCGCAAGTCGAAGCGCAGCCGATAGGGCAGCGCTCCCTTCCAGAAAAACCGGCGCAGACTGCCAATACCGCCTGGACCGCCCTTTTCCAGCTCAACCACGCTTTCGAGCCCTCGCCACCAACCCGGCCAGCGATCGACGCCATGGAGCGCGTCCCAGACAGCGTCAAGTGGGGCGTCCAAACGCCAGATGGTCACCAATTCGTATCGTTCCATTCTATGCCGTGGGGGAGGCGGCTCAGCCCCCGCGCGCTTCCTTCACTTGGGGATTGGTCTTCATGGAAAGGCCGATGCGGCCCCGCGCGTTGTCCACCTCGGTGACAGTGACCATGACCTCGCGGCCCACGCCCACCACATTGGCCGGATCGGCCACGTAGGTGTCGGACAGCTGACTGATGTGCACCAGACCGTCGCGGTGTACGCCCACATCCACGAAGGCCCCAAACTTGGTGACGTTGGTGACGATGCCGGGCAGACGCATGCCGGGTTTGAGATCCGCGATGTCGCGTACGGAATCGGAAAAGGCGAAGGCGCTGAAGCCGGAACGGGGATCGCGTCCAGGCCTGGCCAGCTCGTCCATGATGTCGGTGAGGGTGGGCAGGCCCACGTCGCCGGAAACATAGTCCTCCAGGCGGATGCGCTGCCTGGCGGCCAGCCCCGCAGGCGATCCGCCCACCAGGTCGGACACGGAGCACCCGGCGTCAGACGCCATACGAGCCACCAGTTTGTAGCGCTCGGGATGCACGGCAGTGGCGTCCAGCGCGTCCCCGCCGCGCACCCGCAGGAATCCGGCGGCCTGCTCGAAGGCTTTGGGGCCAAGACGGGGCACCTTGGTGAGCTGCTTGCGGGAGGTGAACGGCCCGTTTGCGGTGCGGGCCGCCACAATGTTTCCGGCCAGCGAGGGTCCAAGGCCGGAGACGAAGGCCAGCAACTCCGGGCTTGCGGTGTTGACATCCACGCCCACGCCGTTGACGCAGCTCACCACCACCTCGTCCAGGGACTTTCGCAGCGCGGCCTGTTCCACGTCGTGCTGATACTGGCCCACGCCGATGGATTTGGGATCGATCTTCACCAACTCGGCCAGGGGGTCCATGAGGCGGCGGCCAATGCTCACCGAACCGCGCACCGTGAGGTCAAGATCCGGGAACTCCCTGCGGGCCACCTCGGAGGCGGAATAGATGGAGGCCCCGGCCTCGTTGACCAGCGCCACGGGGAGGCCGAGCTTGAGTTCCTGGACAAACTGCTGGGTCTCCCGCCCGGCCGTGCCGTTGCCCACAGCCACGGCTTCGACGCCGTATTTGGCGCACAGCTCGCGCACCTGGGCTCCGGCCTGTTCCCGCTGGTGGGCCGAGCCAGTGGGATAGATGGTGGAGTGATGCAGCAATGCGCCCTGGGCGTCCAGCACCGTGAGTTTGGCTCCGGTGCGGTAGCCGGGGTCCAGGGCGATGACCCGTTTCTGTCCCAGAGGCGGGGCCAGCAGCAGCTCGCGCAGATTGGAGACGAACACCCGGATGGCCTCCTCGTCGGCTTTGGCCTTCACCAGGGCGCGCACCTCGTTCTCCAGGGAGGGGCCAAGCAGACGCTTGTAGCCGTCCTCCACGGCCAGAACCACCTGCTGGACATCGGCGGCCCCGGCTCCGCGCCCCTTGACCATCAGGCGCATGAGCGTTTCCAGGGCCTCGGGCTCGGCCGGGCGCAAGGAAAGCGACAGCATGCCCTCGCGCTCGCCCCGGAACATGGCCAGGGCGCGATGTCCGGCGATGCCCCGCAGGGGTTCGTCCCAATCGAACCAGTCGCGGAAGGTTGCGCCCTCCTCCTCCTTGCCCTTGACCATGCGGGAATGGAACCGTCCGCGCCGGGAGAAAAGCTCGCGCAGGGCCGTGCGGGCCTGGGCGTTTTCGCTCACCCGTTCGGCAAGGATGTCACGCGCCCCTGCCAGGGCGGCTTCGCCATCGGGCACGTCCTTTTCGGGGTTGACGAAGCGCTTGGCTTCAAGGACCGGGTCCACGCCGCGCTGGGCGAAAAGAATATCGGCCAGGGGCTCCAGGCCGCGCTCGCGGGCGATGGCCGCGCGGGTGCGCCGCTTGGGGCGGTAGGGCAGGTAGATGTCTTCGAGGCGGGCTTTGTCTGAGGCGGCCTCGATATCGCGGCGCAGGGACTCGGTGAGCAGCTCGCGCTCGGTCAGGGACGCAAGAATGGCCTCGCGCCGCTTGTCCAGTTCAGCCAGTTGCTCCAGCCGGTCGCGGATGGAGAGCACGGCCACCTCGTCCAGGGAGCCGGTGGCCTCTTTGCGGTAGCGGGCGATAAAAGGCACGGTGGCCCCTTCCTCCACCAGCCCGGCCACGGCGGCCACCTGCTGGGTGCGGAGAGAGAGTTCCTGGGCAATGGCGCGGGTATGCTTGTCGTTCATGGATCCTCACGATCTCCGGCGGGTTGCTCCCCCGGCCGGGGACACCTGCACTAGCCCGGTACGGCCCTTCTTACAACCGCTACATGCTGTCAGGGTGCGCGCTCGACCGTCTTGGAGGGGTCGGCCGGAAAGCGCATGACCACCGAGCTTCCCTGCCCTTTGGGACTTTGCACCACAAGAGTTCCATCATGCTCCTGCACGATACGGGCGACTTTGGTCAGGCCCATGCCAATGCCCACGGCCTTGGTGGTATAGAAGGGGTCAAGAATAAAGGGCAGGTCTTTTTCCGGGATGCCCCGGCCAGTATCGATTACGCTGACGGCGAGGGT
This sequence comes from Desulfovibrionales bacterium, assembly GCA_038248065.1. Taxonomy (GTDB): domain Bacteria; phylum Desulfobacterota; class Desulfovibrionia; order Desulfovibrionales; family Desulfovibrionaceae; genus Fundidesulfovibrio. The sequence continues at coordinate 2,965 of JBBRUD010000050.1, forward strand.
CTCCCCTTCCCTGCGTGCATGAAGACGGATGACGCCCTCCGGGCCGTCCAATGCTTCCAAGGCGTTTTGGAGAAGCTCCCTGACGGCCAGTTCCACCAGCCCATCATCAAGGATGGCCACGGCATCCGGTGCGGCCTCAACCTCTATGCGAGGGGATTTGCCCAGATCCTGCGCCCGCTCCCGGCCCCAGGCCGCCGAGCGTTCCAACAGCTGAGCCAGTGCGGTCGGCTTCTGGCTGCCCAGGTGGATAGCGCTGTATTCGCCCACAGCCCCGGAAATGCGTTCAATGCGCCGGGCGGCCAGAATGATGCCGTCCAGATACTCCAGGGAGCTTTCCCGCAGTTCCGGCTTTTTGAGCAGCAGGTTGGCGAATCCGGCGATGATGGTTGTGGGATTGCGCAACTGATGGGCTACAGCGGAGGAGATGTTGCGCAGGCTTTCGATGCGCTGGGCAATCTGGCGCACCACTTCCTGCCCGGCCCGCTCGGCCTGGGCGGCCTTGTCTTCCGCCTCCCGGCGGCGGGCGTCGATCTCCTGAATGTCGCGGCGCAGGGTGACCATCATGTTGTTGAGGGCCTTCTGGAGCCGGGCCGCTTCATCCTGCCCGGCACCGTCCAGCACCACTTCCAGTTCGCCCCTGGCAATGCGCTCGGCGGCTTGGGTGGCCTGGACGATGGGCGCGATGATGCTTCTGGCCATGGCGAAGCATACTCCGAGCATCAGCAGGAACAGCAGGGAAAACGCCGTGAGCACGGCGGTGATGCGGCTTTGGATGTCCTTGGAGGCCTGCCGGGCGATGGCCAGTTTTTCGCGTTCCACGTTATCGATGTACACCCCGGTGCCCACCCAGTAGGGTGTCCCTGGTATCTGTTCGGCATAGCTCAACTTTTTCTGTTCCCCCTGCCCGGGTTTGGGAAAGATGTACTCCACAAAACCACCACCCGCACCGGCGCGCGCGGCCAGTTCCCGCACGTAGTATACCCCGTCGTCGTCCTTGAAATCGGCCAGGTCGCACCCCACCAGCTCGGGTCTGGGCGGCAGGGCCACGTTGACCGTGCCCCGATAGACGAAATAGTACCCCGACTCGTCCGCCTCGTAGCGCAGACCGTCCACCACGCGCCGGATAGTCTCCGCCGCCGGGCGTGTGGGCCCCGCATCTTCCAGGGCGCGGGCCAGTATCTGGGCCATGGAGTGCGTGGCACTTTTGATGCTGTTTTTATGCCCTTCCAGCATCACCTTTTGGGTGTGCTCCACACTCATGCCCTTGATGCGCTCCAGACTGCCGAACACCGCCAGCACCATGGCGATGTCGAAAACGGCCATGATGCCCAGAAGCAGAAACAGCCGCATAGCGATGGAACCGTGGCGGAACATGGGCGTCCTCCATGTCGGGATTGAACCAGGCGAAACAGGCGCATCCAGATGAAACCATACCCTATTGCTCTCTTCCTTTGACAGAAAAAATACCGTATTCTTTTACTGTCCAACAGGCCAAAACCGCCCTTTGCTCCTGGACCTTGAGGCCGGAGGAATCCTTGCACCCATGACACGGCCTTTTGAACATCACTTGGAAAGCAGCCGCCTGGGCCGCGTCGGTACAGCCATCGCCTGCCGGGCCGCCGTATGGAGCCTGTTTTTTCTACTGACGCCCTGCATGGCGGTCGCCACCGTCAGACCCATACCCCGCTTTCAGCACTTCAGCGTGGAGCAGGGCCTTTCCCAATCCTCGGCGGGATGCCTCGCCCAGGACCGGGAAGGTTTCCTCTGGATAGGCACCTACGACGGCCTGAACCGCTACGACGGCTATGCATTCACCCCGTACATCCCTGTCGACGGCGATGTCCGCTCCCTTTCGGACAACAACATCCGCACCCTCACCGTGGACAGCAAGGGAACGCTCTGGATCGGCACCCGCAACGGCGGCCTCAACCGCTACGACAAGGCCACCGAAGATTTCACCCGGTATACGTATACTCCGGCCAACCCCACAGGCCTGCCGGGCAACGAAATTCTGGCCGTGCACGAAGATACGCAAGGCCGCCTGTGGGTTTCCACCAATCAGGGACTGGGCATATTAAACCCCGAGAGCGGTGCTTTTACCCGTGCCCAATTCCCCCTGGCCAAAGGCCAGGAGGTGCTCGATATGGCCTGGGACGGCCAGGGCGGCACATGGCTGGCTACAACAAAAGGCGTGCTCCACACCAACGCCACCGGAGACAAGGCCGAACCCTTGGCCCCGGGCGATCTCACGGACATGATACAACAGACGCCCATCAACTCCGTCCTGCCGGAGGGCGGCGTTCTTTGGCTGGCCTCGGCCACCCAAGGTCTGTTCCGGGTGGATACGGCCACCGGCCAGACGGAGCACTTCCTGCACGGCCTGGACGTCTACCGGCTGCTGCGCGATTCTCTGGGCAACCTGTGGGCCTGCACGGCCGACGGTCTGGCCTTGCTGGAGGAAAGCGCTGCCGGACGCCGCTTTGTACGCTACGTCAACAACCCTTTCGACCCCGACACCCTGAGCCAGAACGACACCATGTCCATTATGGAAGACCGTTCGGGCATCCTCTGGGTGGGCACCTACTCCGGCGGCCTCAACAAACTTACACCAGCCTACAGGCAATTCGCGGTCTACCGCCGCATTCCCGGCGACGCCCTGACGCTGCCCGGCAAGGAAGGCAGCGCCGTCCACCTGGACGCCAAAGGGAACCTCTGGGTGGGTACGCGCTACAACGGCCTGGCCAAGCTGAACCAGGACCGCACCGTGGAGGCTGTGTACCAGAACGATCCGGGCAACCCCGACAGCCTGGCCGACAGCGAAATCAACTGCATCACCGAAGACTTCAAGGGCGGCATCTGGGTGGGCACCGTGGAAAAAGGCCTGTGCAGGCTGGACCCGGAAACCGGCGTCTTCCGCCATTTCAGGCACGATCCCGACAACCCGCGCAGCCTGAGCCAGGATAAAATCTGGTGGATATTCGAGGATAAGGACCACATGCTCTGGATCGGCACCAGCAAAGGCGGCCTCAACCGCATGGACCCGGAAACCGGCCTGTGCTCGCGTTACCGCCACGACGACAACAACCCCCAAAGCATAAGCCACGACAGGGTGCGCCATATCATGCAGGCCCGGGACGGGGCGCTGTGGATCGGCACCAACGGCGGACTCAACCGCCTGGATCCGGCCACCGGCGTCTTCACTAACTGGCGGCATACGCCAGGCGATCCCGACAGCCTTTCAAACGACAGAGTCACGCCCATACTGGAAGCTCCTACGGGAGAGCTCTGGGTGGGCACGGACGAGGGCCTCAACCGCTTCGACCCCGCAACCGGACGCTTCACCCGCTTTGGCGAACGCGACGGCCTGAACAACGGCAGCATCCAGGGCCTCACCATGGACAAAAGCGGCAGACTGTGGATGAGCACCTTCAAAGGCGTTTCCTGCCTGACGCCCCAAACCGGGGCGATACGCAACTACACCTTTCGCGACGGCTTGCAAGGCGTTGAATTCACCATGAACGCCTACCATCACGGCTGGAACGGCGAAATGTTCTTCGGAGGCATCAACGGCTTGAGCGCCTTTTTCCCGGAGAATGTGAGCCCCAACCGTACGGTTCCCGCCGTGGCGGCAACCGGTTTGTGGATCGGCAACCTCCCCCGACATCCAGACACAGGCACAGGCACAGGGCCGGAACGGATTGTGCTGACGCCCGAAGACAAATCCTTCTCTCTGGAGTTTGCGGCCCTCGAATACACCGATCCGCCCAAAAACCAGTACGCCTACAAATTGGAGGGGTTCGACCGGGACTGGGTGTCCCCCGGTGCCACACGGCGCGCAACCTACACCAACCTTTCCCCCGGCAACTACCGGCTGCTGGTCAAAGGCAGCAACAACGAGGGGGTCTGGAACGACCAAGGCCTGACTCTTGCCGTCAAGGTCATCCCCCCCCTTTGGAAAACCTGGTGGTTCCAGACCATCCTTGGCATGATGGCCCTCTCCGCTCTCTACGCTGGCTACTCCCTTCGCCTGCGTGCCCTCCAGAACAGACGCCAGGAGCTCGAAGACACCGTGAGGTTTCAGACCCGTTCCCTTGAACTCCAGACCAAATCGTTGCGCACGGAAATCGAGGAGCGCCAGCATGCCGAGGCAGTGCTCTATGAAAGCCAGCAGAGTTTTATGGCCATCTTCAAATACAGCCCCGTGGCCGTGGCCATCAGCACCGCGCAGGAAGGCCGGTGCATCCAGGTAAACGACGCCTTCTGCGCCCTCAGCGGTTACCAGGCCAAGGAACTACTGGGCAAAACCACAAAGGATCATGGAGTGAGCGGCGTCTGGGCCAGCCTTACGGACAGGGACGCCTTCGTGAGCAAGGTGTCCCTTGAAAAGGTGTGCATCAACCAGGAACTCACCATGCGCGTCAAAGGGGAGAGGCTTGTTCCGGTGCTCTGCTCCGCAGCCGCCATCGAGGTTTTTGACGAACATTGCGTGCTGTGGCTGCTGACCGACATCACCGAACGCAAACGGCTGGAAACAGAAATCAACGCGGCCAAAGAACGCGCGGAAGCGGCCAGCCAGGCAAAAAGCGACTTCCTGGCCAATGTTAGCCACGAAATCCGCTCGCCGCTCAACGCCATCCTGGGCATGACGGAACTCTCGCTGCTCTCTGGCCCGCCGCCGAAAATCCAGGGCTATCTTGAAAAGGTCATCTCCTCCGGGCAGGTGCTGCTCGGCGTCATCAACGACATTCTGGATCTCTCCAAGATCGAGGCAGGCAAATTCGAACTGAGCATCGAACCCTTCCGCATGTCCGCAGTGCTGGACCGCCTGCGTGATGTCTACGCCTCCAAGGCCCGGCAGAAAGGCCTGGCCCTTTCCATAGCCGCCGCGCCGGACGTTCCCGAAGTTCTGGTGGGCGACGCTCTGCGCCTGGAGCAGGTGCTCATCAACATCGTGGGCAACGCCCTGAAGTTCACGGAGCAGGGTTCCGTGTCCGTTGAGGTAAGCAGCATCAAGCAGGACCAGCAAAGCGCGCGACTGCGATTCACCATTCGCGACACCGGCATCGGCATGGACTCCGCTCAAAAAGACCGGGTGTTCCAACCCTTTGTCCAGGCCGACGGTTCTACTGCCCGACGTTTCGGGGGCACCGGCCTTGGGCTATCCATCTCCCGCAAGCTTCTGGCCATGATGGGGGGCGACATCGCCGCCGAAAGCACGCCGGGGCAGGGAAGCACCTTCACACTGGAAGTCCCCTTCCCGTTGTCCGAGCCGCTGCCCGACCAGGACGCCGCCACCGAAACGGCCCGCGAGGATTTCGCCTGCCTGAAAGGCAAACGGGTGCTTGTGGTTGATGACAACCTGCTCAACCAGGAACTCACCGCCGGGCTGCTGACCATAGCCGGCATGTCGGCCAAGGCGGTGGGCAGCGGCAAAGAAGCCTTGGACGCCCTGGCAGCGGAGCCCTTCGACGCGGCGCTCATGGATGTCCAGATGCCCGGCATGGATGGTTTCGAGGTCTCGCGGGCCATACGCTCCCGACCGGACTGGGACGGCATGGCCATCATCGCCACCACCGCCAGGGCCATGTACGGCGACAAGGAACTCTGCCTGGAAGCGGGCATGAACGATTACCTCAGCAAGCCCGTCGTGCCCCAGGCCCTCTATGCTGCGCTTGGCCGCTGGCTCTGCCCCGGCGAGGTCTCCGCGCCCGCCGTCTTTGACGGGGCGTATGCTCTCAAACGCCTGCGGGACAACAAGGCGCTGCTGGCGCGCCTGCTTTCCGGCTTCCAGCGGGAATACGCCCAGGCAGTGCCCAAACTGCGGCAAATGCTCGATGCGGGGGATACCGGCCAGGCGGCCTCCATGCTCCATTCCCTTAAGGGCCTGGCCGGAAGTCTTGGCGGCAACGCCCTTTCCCGGGCTGCCGCGCGTCTGGAGAGCGATCTTCTGGAATTGGGCGGGAATGCCGATCTCGCCCCGTTCATTCTGGCCCTGGAGGCCTTTCTGGCGGAAATCGACTCATCACAATTCGAATGAACCGGTCGGCTCAACCGGCCCCGGAGGCTTTCATGTTCTCGCGATTCTGCCTGCTCCTGGCCCTGTTTGCCATCCTTTGCGCCTGCCCGGCCCTGGCCGAGGAAGTCGACTGCGTCACCACCGAGTGGAAACTCCTCGGAGCCAACCACAAAGTCTGCGTCTACGCCTTCGACGACCCGGATATCCCCTGCGTCACCTGCTACCTGAGCCAGGCCCGCACCGGCGGCGTCTCCGGTTCCGTGGGTCTGGCCGAAGACCCCTCGGAATTTTCCATCGACTGCCGCCAGACCTGCCCGGTGAAACTGCCGGCCAAACTGGCCAAGAAAAAATCCGTCTTCTCCGCAGGCACCTCCATCCTCTTTAAGGATACAGAGATAACCCGCATCCACGATGAAAAGCGCGGCGTGCTGGTCTACCTCGCCGTCAGCCGCAAGATTATCGCCGGTTCCCCAAAGAATTCGCTCTCAACCGTCGTTGTGGGCAAATAGCAACTGTGTCTTTCTAACTTTTGCCCAGCGCGGGCCGGATGTGCGCCAGCACCCGGCGCTCGGCCTCACGGGACTGCTCCGTCTCCAGCCCGGCGATTTCCGAGGCGTCCACGTACACGATGGCCTGGCAGGGGCACATGTCCACGCAGGCCGACCCCATGCCCTGTTTCCGCCGCTCGGCGCACAGGTCGCACTTGGTGAGCATGACGCCTTTGTCGGTCTCGAACAGGGCCGCATAGGGGCAAGCCAGCATGCAACTGCGGGTCTCGCAGCCCAGGCACTTGAGGGGCGTGAGCACCATGGCCCCGCCGGAATCACGCTCGATGGCCCCGCGCTTGCACACCCTGGCGCAATTGGGATCCGGGCAGTGGCGGCAATACAAGGGCATCATCACCCCGTCGACCGTGCAGGTCATGAGGATGCTCGGCGTGCCGTGGACAAACCGGCACACGAATTCGCAGGTCTCGCAGCCGATGCATTTGGAATAATCGGTGTAGAGGGTCATGTTTTCACTCATGCTAAACCCTCCGTCCGGGCAGATCCTTGGAGACCAGGTCGTCGTAGGCATAGGCTTCCAGGCGGTTCTGGGCTTTGAGATCCAGCCAATTGCCCAGGGAGCGGGCCGCCTTCAGGCCCGAATAGACCGCCTTGCCGATCTTGCTCGGCCCGGTCAGGGCGTCGCCCGCCACAAAGACGTTTTCGATGGCGGTCATGTGCAGCCAGCGCACCTCGCCCTTGCGCACCTCCTCCAGGCCGAGTTCCCGGGCGAAGGGCGGCGTGGCAATTTCGCCGATGGCCGTCACCACCATATCCGCCGGAAGCACCCGCACGGTCTGGTCCTGCCGGATCTCCAGCCCCTGGACCAGGCCCTCGCCCAATACCGCAAGCGGCGAGACCTTCTCCAGCCACTCAACGCCGATGGCGCCCAACCGTTCGATTTCAAAGCTGCCGCAGGGAGCTTCGCGGGCAGTGCGCCGGTAGAGCATGCTCACCGAGGCCGCGCCCAGGTGGATGGCGCTATGGGCCACGTCCACGGCGGAATGCCCGGCCCCGATTACGGCCACATGCTTGCCCGCGACCACCGGGGCCTTGACGTTGGGAGCGCTGTAGCGGGCCGCGCGGATGGGAAAGAGAAACTCCAGCCCGGAGAGCACGCCGGGCAGGTCTTCGCCGGGAATCCCCAACTTGCGCGACTTCCATGAGCCGGTGCAGATGATGACCGCCTCATGCCGGGTGACCATTTCGCGCAGGCCCAGCACCTCCTTGCAAAAGTGGTCGCCTTCTTCTTCAAACATGGGGGCGGAGCAACAAATTTTGGTCTGGGTGTGGAAGTTCACCCCGGCCTCGCGCTCCATGGCCCGGATGCCCTCGGCCACGCGGCCGCGCGGAACACGGTGCCCCGGAATGCCGAAGAGCAAAAGCCCGCCCGGCTTGGGCAGCTTGTCGTACACCTCCACCTGGTAGCCCAGGCAGGAGAGATATCCGGCGGCGGCCAGCCCTGAAGGCCCGGCTCCGATGATGCCCACCACCCGTCCGTTAGGTTGGGCTGGTTTGGCGCAATGAAAATTAAAATTCATAGGTTGCACAGGGGAACGCTCCTGAAAAGGCGGCAAATCTGCCGCTCCCTTCTAGGGCGTGGCGGGCCCAAGCGCAAGAGGCGTGCGTCCGGCAACCGCACGTTCAGGCCTGGACATTCTTCACCCGCCAATTTTTGCGCCCTCTCAACGCCTTGCCTGTCAACGCGTTGCGCAGTCACCGCCGATAGGATACTGTTCCATGGTCCGCTTCAACCCCGCCAACCGCATGGAGGATGACATGTCCGATCGCGTCCAGGTGGCCGGTCTCGACGTATCCAAGCCACTTCACGATTTCATCATTCAGGCGGCCCAAGGAACGGGCATCGCCCCGGTTTCCTTCTGGGAGGCCTTTGCCCGACTGCTTGAGAAATTCACACCCGTAAACCAGCAGTTGCTGGCCAAACGCGACGCCCTCCAGGCCCACATCGACGCCTGGCATCGGGAACGCGCGGGCAAGCCGCACGATGCCGAGGCCTATAAGGCCTTCCTGCACGACATCGGCTACCTGCTGCCCGAAGGCCCGGATTTCGCCATCACCACAACCGGAGTGGATCCTGAAATCTCCCACATCGCCGGGCCGCAACTGGTGGTGCCCATCAACAACGCCCGCTTCGCCGTCAACGCGGCCAACGCCCGCTGGGGCAGCCTCTACGACGCGCTGTACGGCTCCGACGTGCTGCCCGAAGTTCCCGGCGCGGAAAAAGGCCTGGGCTACAACCCCGTGCGCGGAGCCGAGGTGATGGCCTATGCCGCGCGCTTCCTTGACGACACCTTCCCCCTCTCTGGCGGAAGCCACAAGAACGCCCTGGCCTATACCGTGGCCGCCGGAGCCCTGGCGGCCATCATGCCCCACGACGTGGTGACGCCTCTGGCTAATCCCAAGCAGTTCGCGGGCTATGTCGGCGCGCCCAACCCCTCGACGGTGCTGCTGGTGAATAACGGCCTGCACGTGGAAATCCTCATCGACCGCGACAATCCTATCGGCAAGGCCCACCCGGCCGGCGTGAAAGACGTGCTGCTGGAAGCGGCCATGACCACCATCCTCGACTGCGAAGATTCCGTGGCCGCAGTGGACGGCGCGGACAAGGCCCAGGCCTACGCCAACATGCTGGGCCTCTTCCAGGGCAACCTGGCCGCAGTGCTCGAAAAAGGCGGCTCCATGGTCGAGCGCCGCCTAAGCCCGGACAGGTCCTACACCGCGCCGGACGGAACCACCCTCACCCTCCCGGGCCGCAGCCTCCTGCTGGTGCGCAACGTGGGCCATCTGATGACTACCGAGGCCGTCCTTCAAGGCGGCAAAGAGGTCCCCGAAGGCCTGCTGGACGCCATGGTCACCGGCCTGGCGGGCATCCACGACATCAGGGCTCTGGGCGAATTGCAAAGCAGCCGCGCGGGCAGCGTGTACATCGTCAAACCCAAGATGCACGGCCCCGAGGAAGTGGCCTTCACCCGCGACGTGTTCGCCGCTGTGGAGCAAGCCCTCCAACTGCCGCCAAACACCATGAAGATCGGCATCATGGACGAAGAACGCCGCACCACGGTGAACCTCAAGGAATGCATCCGCGCGGCCAGCGAGCGCCTGATCTTCATCAACACCGGCTTCCTAGACCGCACCGGCGACGAAATCCACACCAGCATGGAGGCCGGCCCCATGGTGTCCAAGGACGCCATGCGCCACGCCCGCTGGATAATCGCCTATGAAGACTGGAACGTGGACGTGGGTCTGGCCTGCGGCATGCGCGGCAAGGCCCAGGTGGGCAAAGGCATGTGGGCCAAGCCGGACCGCATGCGCGAGATGGTGGAGACCAAGATGGCCCATCCCATGGCCGGGGCCAACTGCGCCTGGGTGCCCTCCCCCACGGCGGCCACCCTGCACGCCATGCACTACCACGCGGTCAACGTCTCCGCCCGGCAGAAGGAGCTGATGGGCAAGCGCCGGGCCACCCTGGACGACCTGCTCACCCTGCCGCTCCTGGACAGCCCGCTGACCCCGGAAGACATCCAGCGCGAACTCGACAACAACGCCCAGGGTATCCTGGGCTACGTGGTGCGCTGGGTGGATCAGGGCATCGGCTGCTCCAAGGTGCCAGACATCCACGACGTGGGCCTGATGGAAGACCGGGCGACGCTGCGCATCTCCAGCCAGTACATCGCCAACTGGCTGCTGCACGGCCTGTGTACCAGGGAGCAGGTGATCGCCACCCTGCAGAAGATGGCCGCCGTGGTGGATGCCCAGAACGCCAACGATTCGGCCTACCACCCCATGGCCCCGGATTTCGAAGGCAGCGTGGCCTTCCAGGCGGCGTTGGATTTGGTTTTGAAGGGCAGAGAACAGCCCAATGGCTATACGGAGCCAATTTTGCACGCCAGAAGACGGGAAGCGAAGGCCAAGTGGGGAATGGCGTAGGCGTTCGCGCTTGGCGCGGAGAGAATCCTAGAAGACCGTACTGAACAACGAGAGGGCCGCCGGATACATATCCGGCGGCCCTCTACGTGACAGCGACTGCCTGGCGGCGGCTACAGCGACGCCTCGAAATATATCCGGCCCTGCCCCCCCCCAATACTTATCCCTGCGGTATATTTAATCCGCAATAATCAGCTTGTATTCCCCGCCACCAAAGCGTACCAATATCAAATGAATATCATTAAATTGAGCGAGCCTCCTACTGATTTAAACTATTCCGACTGGGATAAACTGGTGGAATATGTTGATCTTTACATCGACAGGCGCAAACTTGCCAATACCGGCATGGCCAAAAAATCGGTCACTCCCCAGGACCGGTCAACCAGGGAACACTTGATCGCCGTGTGCGAGAACAGGCTGTTGCGCCTGATGCATCACACCCAGAAGGTCAGTCCTGACAACCTCTCGCGCATCACGGAAAAACTTGTGGCGGCCAAGTTCACCGAGAGCGACGATATTGCCGAACGCCTGGGCTGGGCTGAAGCAAAGTTCCGTGGCGCGGCTGCGCCCGCCATATTGCCCTTGAAGCCGTAGCTCCGCGAATACCAACGCAAAAAAGGCCGCCGGACTTCCGTCCGGCGGCCTTTCGTATTGCCTTGGTCATGTGTCCGGGCTGGCTGCGCCTATTCGGGCACCACTTCCAGCACAGCTTCGCCGTAGTTGTCGTTTACGGTCTTGCTGATCTTGAGCAGATACAAGCAGCGCTTGATGGCCCCGATGATGACGAAGGTCATCAGGCACAGGACGATAATGGCCATGACGGCCAGCATGATCTTGCCCTGGGGCAGGTAGACGTTGGTAATCTGCAGGTATCCGGCCCACACGGTCATGCACACCAGGCCGAAGCCGGGCACTGCGGTCATCCACACGTACTTGGCCTTGTTCATGCGGATGAGCATGACGGTGCCGATGATCAGGCCCACTGCGGCCAGCAGCTGGTTGGACATGCCAAAGAGCGGCCAGATGGTGGAGATGTCGCCCGTGCACACCAGGTAGCCCCAGGAGGAGGTAAACAGGATGCTGGTGAAGACCACGCCGGGCCACCAACGCTTGTCGTTGAAGCGGGGAATGAAGTTGCCGATCATCTCCTGCAGGAAGAAGCGGCCCACGCGGGTGCCCGCGTCCACGGCGGTGAGGATGAACACGGCCTCGAACATGATGGCGAAGTGGTACCAGTAGCCCATGAGGCCCTTCATGAAGGGGATGGCTCCAAATATCTGGGCCATGCCCACGGCCAGGGACACAGCGCCGCCGGGACGGCCTGCCAGCTGCTCGCCCACTGCGGTGGAGAGTTCGTTCAGATGGGTGATGCCAATGCCCAGCTTGGCGAAAACGGCCGGGGAGGCGTTGATGGCGAAGTAGTCGCCGGGCATCATCACGCAGGCGGCGATAAGGGCCATGATGGCCACGAAGCCTTCCACCAGCATGGCGCCGTAACCCACGAACAGCAGGTTGCGCTCGCTGTCGAGCATCTTGGGCGTGGTGCCGGTGCCGATGATGGCATGGAAGCCGGAGATGGCTCCGCATGCGATGGTGATGAACAGGAAGGGGAACACCGGTCCGCCGATGATGGGGCCGCCGCCGTTGAAGAACTTGCTGATGGCGTCCATCTGCAGGTCAGGCCGCACCCAGAGGATGCCGATGGCCAGCATGGAAATGGTGCCGATTTTCAGGTACGTGGACAGATAATCGCGCGGACACAACAGCAACCACACGGGCAGGATGGAGGCGACCACGCCGTACACGGGAATCGACAGCGCGATGTTTTCCCGCGTCCAGGTGAACAGGTTGGACATGGTGGGGTTCGCGACGATGCTGGGTCCGGCCAGGATGGCTACAGCCAGCAGGGCCACGCCCATGATGCTTGCGCCGGTGACGTCGCCGGGACGGAAGTACTGCAGATACAGGCCCATCAGGATGGCGATGGGCATGGTGGAGGCCACGGTAAACAAGCCCCAGGGACTGTGGTGCAGCGCGTTGACCACCGCGATGGACAGACCCGCCAGGGTGAGGATGAGGATGAAGAGCACGGCGAAGGAGGCCACGGTGCCGGTTACTTTGTCCACTTCCTGAGTGGCGATGTAGGCTAGGCTCTGGCCTTTGTGGCGCACGGAGGCGAACAGCACCACGGTGTCGTGGATGGCTCCGGCCAGCACGCAGCCGACCAGAATCCACAACGCGCCCGGCAGATAGCCGAACTGGGCGGCCAGCACAGGCCCGATCAGCGGCCCGGCCGCAGCGATGGCCGCGAAGTGATGGCCGAAGAGCACATATTTATTGGTTTCCACGTAGTCCACGCCGTCGGCCATTTTGACGGCCGGAGTCAGGCGGGTTTCATTGAGCCCCAACACCTTTTTCGCGAAGAACAAACCGTAAAAACGGTAGCCGATCGCGAATACGCACAGCGCCGCGAATACCAATGTTAATGCGTTCATGCTTTCTCCTCCTGCGTTGATCGCTAGTGGCTTTTTCTGGCACAACTCAAGGGAGAATTCTACGTTTGCGGACTGAAAGGGATGAAGGGGGGGATGAAGCGCCGGTTTGGCCGCCTGAAGTGCGCTGATTAAGCCCCGACGTAGCGGGGAATGCGAAAGGCGAGGGAGGTGCCCTGCTCCGGGGCGCTGGTGATATGGAGCGCGTAATCCTGTCCAAAGAGCTGGATGAGGCGCTGGTTGGAGTTGCGCGCGCCTATGCCCTCGGCCATGGTTTCCACCGGGTCGGGAGAGAGGATGCTCTTGATGGTTGTGGAGTCCATCCCCTGGCCGTCGTCGTGCACTTCCACATGCAGGTGGCCATTTTCGCACCAAGCGGTCAGGCGCACTGTGCCGCCCTCTTCCCTGCCCAGAATGCCGTGGCGCACGCTGTTTTCCACCAGAGGCTGGATGATCAGCGGCGGCACCAGCCAGCCCTCTGCGCCGGGACCAAGGTCGATATCGGCCCGGATGCGCTCGCCGAAACGGGCCTGCTCGATGGCCAGGTAGGAGCGCGTCTGGTCCACCTCCTCGGAAAGCCGGATAAGGCCCCGGCTGGAATCGAGATTGCGGCGCATGTAGCGGGAAAGATCCAGGATCAGCTCGCGGGCCTGGGCCGGAGCGGTGCGGCAGAACGAGGCGATGGTGTTGAGGGAATTGAACAGAAAATGGGGGTTGATCTGGGCCTGCAAGCGCCGGATTTCGGCGTGGGCCAGCATCTGGCGCTTAATGCCGATGTCTTCAAGCTCCAGTTGGGTGGCGAAGAGATCGGCCAGGCCTTTGGCCAGTTCGAACAGGGTGTCGTCCAGAGGTTCGTCCATGGTGCCGTAGAGCTTCAGGCTGCCCAGGATCTCCGGCCCCTTGCGCAAGGGCACGATGATGGCGTCCCACAGCCTGCACCGGGGGTGGGAGCAGCCGATGCTGACGGTATCGTGGACGAACAAAGGCACCCCCGACTCGATGACCTGCTGCGTGGCCCTGGTCCGCACGGCGTGACCGGCCAGGTGATGATCCTCTCCCACGCCAACGTGAGCCAGTATGGCCTGGCTGGAGGTGACAGCCACAGCGGCCACCCGGCATTCGGCCTGGATGATACGGGCCGTGGCCAGGGCCGATTCCGGGGTGAGCCCGGCCCGCAGGTGAGAGAGGGTCTGGTTGGCGATGGAAAGAATCTGCCTGGCCTGGTTGGAATCGCGCAATTCCCGGAAGCGCAGTTGCAGCCCCAGGGTTTTCACGAACAGGGCTGCGCCGAGGGAGTTGAACACGATCATGGGCAGAGCGATCACCCGCACCAGGGCCACGGCGTCGGAAAGCGGCTGCGAGAGCCCCAGCACCAGGATCATGTGCAGCATCTCGCCCACAAGGCACAGGCCCATGGCCAGACGCCAGTCCAGGCTCCGGCCCGGATACCTGCGGGCGATCAGGCCTGCCACGGTGCCTTCCAACAGCGTGGCCAGGCCGCAGGGAAAAGCGGAAAACCCGCCGATATCAATAAGGTAGCGGTGCGCCCCGGCGATGAATCCCACGCCGAAGCCCACGCTGGGGCCGCCGAACAACCCGGCGGTAATCACCACCATGGCCCGCAGATTGGCAAAGGAATTGAACACCGCGTTGCCCGTGTAAGTGCCCAGCACCCCGAACAGCCCGAACAGCAGCATGAGCAGCAGCGTGGCCCACAGGGGACGGTTGCGGCGCGGCCCCAGCTTGTCCAGGGAGGTCACGGTCATGATGGCGAAGCCGCCCGCCAGCAACAGACCGAACCGCTCGGAAAGCGAGAGGAAAAGATCAGGAACGTCGGGAACAGGAACCACGGTCAGCCCTCAAATTCCCAGTTTCATTTTGAAATCGCGGGTGCGGTTGCGGCTCACGCTCACCTCGGTGCGTTCCTTGTCGTTCATCACCAGGGCGTATTTGCCTCCGAACCAGGGAGCGAACTCGGCAATGCGTTCCAGGTTCACCAACTGCGCCCGGTTTGCCCGGAAGAAAGGCAGTCCGGCCAGACGCTCCTCAGCCTTGCCCAGGGTGTTGAGGCCATGGCAGACCAGACGCCCCTGGTCGGTCAAGGCCACCACGCGCTTCTCTTCGGCCTCCACGAGAACGACCTTGCCCGTGGACAGCAGGCTGATGCGTCCTCCGTGCTCCACGGCCAGCCGGGCCAGGACGGGCGCTGCGGCAGGAGTCTGGGCAGGGCCGAACTCACGGGGCATGGCCGCGCCGGGCGGGACAGAGGGCTGCCCCTGCGTCCGGGGCTGGGCCTGATTCGGCGTCAGAAAAGAGGCCGAGGGCTGGTCAAGAAGCTCCGCCAGGGGTGCCTCGCGGCCCATCTCGGCCAATAGCCGGGCCATGGCTTGGCGCCAGAACTGCCCGCCCCCCGCGTACAGGCGCTCGCGCACTCTGTCCAAGCTCTGGGCCAGCCGCTCGGACGACACGGGTTTGAGCAGGTAATCCACGGCGTTGGCCTCAAAAGCCCGGATGGCGTGGCTGTTAAAAGCGGTGACGAAGACGAACAGCGGCGGAGCCGGAAGGTTCTGGACCTCGGCAAGCACATGGAACCCGTCGCGGCCGGGCATTTGAATATCCTGGAAGACGACGTCGATTCCGCCGCCTCTCAGGGCCTCCAGCGCCGAGGAGGCCGATGACGCCTGGCGTACGGCCACATCCGGGTGGGCCGAAAGCAGGAAGGACAGCTCATCGCGGGCGGGCTGTTCATCGTCGACGAGCAAAGCGCGGATGATCATAGGCCAGCAATACGGACGGTCCGGGCGGCTGTCCAGAGGAGGACACGCCAAACCAGGACACATTTTTTATAATTTCTATTGCCTTCTCGCTCTTGATCCGTAATTACTACGGCATCAATGCACTAACCCTTGGAATACTACCCATGTTCAGACGCCTCGCCCTGCCGCTCGCATGCCTGCTCCTTGTTGCAGGCTGCATGAAAGTGGGACCGGACTTCAAGCGTCCCGAGACGGCTTCTCCCGAGGCCTGGCTGGAAGCCGATTACGCCAAATCCCGGCCGAATCTGCCCATGCACGACGAGTGGTGGAAGCAGTTGAACGATCCGGCCCTCGACGGGCTGATCACCATGGCGCGGGCCCAGAACCTGCCCATCCAGGCCACCGGCGCGCGCATTCTGGAGGCCAGGGCGCAACTGGGCATTTCCGTTGGCAATCTCTACCCCCAAACCCAGCAGGGCGTGGGCGGCTATACCTACACCCAAACCAGCAAGAGCGCTCCCTCCTCGCCCCAGCCAGCCAGTCAGGCAGGGGTGCAGTGGAACTATTGGCAGAACAACCTGGGCCTCCAAGCCGCCTGGGAGCTCGACTTCTGGGGAAAATACCGCCGTGGGGTGGAAGCCGACGCAGCCACCCTTGCCGCCAGCGTGGCCGAATACGACAACGCCCTGGTCACCCTGGCCTCGAACGTGGCCAACACCTACGTGCAACTGCGCGTGGGCGAAGAGCGGCTGCGCATCGCCAGAACCAACGCCCAACTGGAACGCGAAGCCCTGGGTATCGCCGAGATCCGCTTCCAGCTCGGAGCCACCAGCGAGCGCGACGTTATGCAGGCCAAGGCACTTTTGGAATCCACCGAGGCCACCATCCCCCAACTCACCGCCACTGTACAGAAAGCGCACCACGCTCTTTCTTTGCTCCTGGGCATGCCGCCCTCCAACCTGCAAGCCCTCTTAGGCGACAACTCGCGCATTCCGGCCTGCCCGGCCTCCGTCGGCCTGGGCATTCCGGCCGACCTGCTGCGCCGCCGCCCCGACATCCGCAAGGCCGAATTCCAGGCTGCCGCCCAATGCGCGCGCATCGGCGTAGCCAAGGCAGACCTGTTTCCCTCCCTTTCGCTTAGCGGCAACGTGGGCTGGCTGTCCTCCAACGTGGGGGCCTTCAACCTGGCCGACATCGTCTCTACCAAGACCTTCACAGCCGGATTCGGCCCTTCGGTCACCTGGAACCTGTTCAACTATGGCCGGATTATCGACAACGTCCGGGTGCAGGACGCCAAGTTCGAGCAGGCTCTCATCGGCTACCGCAACAGCGTGCTCACGGCCTTGAAAGAGGTTGAGGACGGCCTTTCCGATTTCCAGGGCTCGGCGGCCCAGGCCGCCCGGCTGACCGTGTCTGTCGAAGCCGCCACGCGCGGCGCGGAACTGGCCTTCCTGCAGTATCGCGAAGGCAAAACAGATTTCACCACGGTCATCGTGGCCCAGCGCGACCAGTTGAACGCACAGGATTCCCTGGCCCAGGTGCAGGGCAACATCGTGCTGGGCATGGTGGGCGTCTACCGGTCGCTGGGCGGCGGATGGGAAGTGCTGCGCGGCGATCAGGCCGTGCCTGCCCAGGTGAAGGACGAAATGGCCAAACGCACATGGTGGGGCCCGATGCTTAAGGAAAATCCCGCCAAAAACGATGACCCGGCCAAGAGCGGTCCCACCCGCTATCTGCCGGATTTCTAACCACAGGATGACTGGCATGCTCCGAAACGTCCCTCGCGTCTTCCTTGTCCTTGCGGCCGCGACCTGCCTGGCCTGGACCGTCTCCTGCGATAAGCGCAACGCCTATGTGGCCCCCCCGGCACCCAAGGTCACCGTGGCCAAGCCCGTACGCAAGAACGTGGTGGACTACCTTGAATTCACCGGCAACACCCAGGCCGTGCAGTCCGTCAATCTTGTGGCCCGCGTGGAAGGCTATCTCCAGGCCATCAAGTTCAAGGACGGCCAGCATGTCAAAAAGGACCAGCCCCTCTTCATCATCGAGCCGGAGCCCTACAAGGCCAAGGTGAAGGAAGCTCAGGCCTCCATCGACGGTTATAAAGCCACCCTGGTTCAGGCAGAAATCGAATACAACCGCGCCAAAAAACTTTTTGCCGAAAAGGCCGGGCCGGACACCGAAGTGGTGAAATGGCAGGCCACGCGCGACTCCACCATCGCCAGCCTGGAATCGGCCAAGGCCCAGCTCGACATCGCCAAGCTGAACCTGAGCTACACCCAGGTGAATGCCCCCTTTGACGGCCGCATGGGCCGCCATCAGGTGGATCTCGCAAACCTTGTAGGCGCGGGAGGACAACAGACGGTGTTGTCCACCATCATCCAGGACGACCCCCTCTACGCCTATTTCACCATCAACGAACGCGAGCTCCTGCGCCTCATCAAATCCCACGAGGACAAAAGCAAAGACCCCAAGGGCAAGGCCACCGTGGAGCTTGGGCTCTCCAACACCACCGGCTTCTCCCACACCGGAACCCTCGACTACACCGACCTGGGCGTCGATCCCCAGACCGGCACCCTGCTGCTGCGGGCCGTATTCCCCAACTCCAAGTTCGATTTGCTGCCCGGCCTGTTCGTACGTCTGCGCTCCCCCCTGGAAACGCGCGACGCCCTGCTGGTGCCGGAATCCGCCGTGGGCGTGGCCCAGGTGGGCAACTACGTGCTGGTGGTCGGCGACAAGAACATTGTGGAACAGCGCCCCGTCACCACCGGCCCGGTCATCGACGGCATGAAGGTCATCGAAAAGGGGCTCGACGGAACGGAGCGGGTGGTGGTCAACGGCATCCAACGGGCCAGGGCAGGTACTGAAGTCGCTCCCGAAGAAGCACCCGCCAAACCCGCTGCGGCCAAACCCTAGGAAACGACGCCCCCCATGTTCTCAAAATTCTTCATCGAACGCCCTGTCCTTTCCAACGTCCTGGCCATCGTCATGATGCTCCTGGGCGGGGTGGCGCTTTTCGCACTCCCCGTAGCCCAATACCCGGAGATCACCCCCCCCACCGTGCAGGTGTCCGCATCGTTTCCCGGCGCCAGCCCCGAGGTTCTCGCCGAGACCGTGGCCGCTCCCATCGAGCAGCAGGTCAACGGCGTGGAAAAGATGCTGTACATGTCTTCCAAGTCCGCCAGCGACGGCAGCTACACCCTGACCGTCACCTTCGAAGTGGGCACGGACCTTGATATCGCCACCATGCTGGTGCAGAACCGGGTGAATATCGCCATTCCCAGCCTGCCCCAGCAGGTGCAAAGCCAGGGCCTGACGGTTAAGAAAAAATCCACGGCCATCCTGCTTGTCGTCTCGCTCACCTCGCCGGACGGCACCTTCGACGACCTGTTCCTCTCCAACTATGCCACCCTGCGCATCAAAGACCCCATCGCCCGCTTGAACGGCGTGGGCGACCTTTCCATCGTGGGCGCGGACGACTACGGCATGCGCATCTGGCTGGACCCTGGCAAGCTGAAATCGCTTAGCCTCTCGGCCCAGGACGTGGTCAACGCCATTTCCCAACAGAACGTCCAGGTGGCCTCGGGCCAGCTGGGCCAGCCCCCCACTCCGCCGGACCAGCAGTTTCAGCTGACCGTCCAGACCCAGGGGCGGCTTGTCACGGTTGAACAGTTTGAAAACATCATCGTCAAAAGCTCCTTCAACCAGACCGGCAAGGTCGTGCGCGTCAAGGATCTGGGCCGGGTGGAACTGGGAGCCAAAACCTACACCCTCTTCGGCGAGAAAAACGGCAGGCCCGCAGCCTGTATTCCCATCTACCTTTTGCCCGGGGCCAATGCCCTCAACGTGGCCGAAGCGGTGCGCGGCGAAATCGCCAAGCTCTCCAAGGATTTTCCGCCCGGGCTGGTCTACTCCATCCCCTTCGACACCACCCTGTTCGTAAAGGCCTCCATCCACGACGTATACATGACCCTGTTCGAGGCAGGCGTCCTGGTGCTCATCGTCATCACGGTCTTCCTGCAGAACTTCAGGGCCATGCTGGTGCCCGCGACCACCGTGCCGGTCACCATCCTGGGCGCGTTCGTGGCCATGTCCGGCCTGGGGTTCTCGGTCAACCTCATCACGCTTTTCGGCATCATCCTCTCCATCGGCATCGTGGTTGACGACGCCATCATCATCGTAGAAGGCGCGGCCCACCATATGGAATTGGGGCTCAGCCCCAAAAACGCCGCCATCGCGGCCATGACAGAACTCCTCGGGCCCATCATCGGCATCACCCTGGTGCTCTCGGCGGTGTTCCTGCCCGTGGCATTCCTGCCGGGCGTAACCGGGCAGATCTACCGGCAGTTCGCCCTGGTCATCGCCTCCACGGCCCTTATTTCGGCCATCAACGCCGCAACGCTCAAGCCGACCCAGTGCGCCCTGTGGCTCAGGCCGCCATCGGGCAAAAAAAACGCCTTCTTCCGGGGCTTCAACTTCGCGTATGAACGCTTCGAGCACGGCTATGAGCGCGTGGTGCGCTTCATGGTTAAACACAGCAAGATGGCCATGCTGGGTTACGCCGGGCTCATCGTCCTGACGCTCTACCTGTTCACCAGCCTGCCTACGGGCTTTCTGCCCGAAGAGGACCAGGGCTACTGTGTGGTTTCCGTCCAGCTGCCCCCGGCTGCGTCGCAGGTAAGAGCGCGCGACGTGAACAAAAAACTCAACGCCCTGTTTAAATCCACCCCCGGCGTGTCGGACTGGATCACCTTCGGCGGCATGTCCATCCTCGACAACGCCAACCAGTCCAACATGATCACCACCTTCGTTACCTACACGGACTGGAGCAAACGCGGCAAGGACGAGAGCCAGGCGGCCATCCTGACCCACATTTCCAGGGGGCTCATGGAGATTGAAGACGCCGTGGGCTTTGCCTTCGCGCCGCCGGCCATCCAGGGGCTAGGACAGGCAGGCGGCTTCGAAATGGTGGTGCAGGACTACGGCAATCTTGGCCCCCAAGCGTTGCAACTTGCCCTCCGGGACGTCATCCTTGCCGGACGCTCCCAGACTGGCGTCACCGGCCTGAACACCACATTCTCAGCGTCCACGCCGCAAATCTGGGCCGACGTGAACCGTACCCAGGCCGAGACCTACGGCGTGCCCATCCAGAATGTTTTCTCCACCTTGCAGACATACCTCGGCTCTACGTACATCAACGACTTCAACCTCTTCGGCCGTACCTATCAGGTACGCGCCCAGGCCGACACAGCCTTCCGACTGAAGGCGGACGACATCATGAAACTGGATGTGCGCAACAACCAGGGAAACATGGTGCCCCTCGGAGCGCTGATATCGGCTAAGGATATCGTTGGTCCGGCCATCCTCACCCGCTACAATCTGTTCACCGGCGCGTCGGTTTTCGGCTCAGCCGCGCCGGGCTTCAGTTCCGGCGAGGCGCTCACTCTTATGGAGCAGCTCTCCAAGGACAAGCTCCCCAGCTCCATGGGCATCTCCTGGACCAACATGGCCTATCAGGAAAAGAAGGTAGGCAACGAGGCCTATTTCATCTTCGCCCTGGCCGTGCTGCTGGTGTATCTGGTGCTGGCCGCCCAGTATGAAAGCTGGTTCCTGCCCACCTCCGTCATCATGGTGGTGCCTCTGGCCCTTCTGGGCACGGCCATGGCCGTGACCATCCGGGGCATGGACAACAACGTCTACACCCAGGTGGGCGTGGTGCTGCTCATCGCTCTGGCCAGTAAAAACGCTATTCTTATCGTGGAGTTCGCCCGAGAACTGCGCGAAAAGGGCAGTTCCATCGAAGAAGCCGCTGTTGCAGCCGCCCGGTTGCGCTTCCGGCCCATCCTCATGACCTCCTTTGCCTTCATCCTGGGCGTGGTGCCCCTGCTCTCCGCCAACGGAGCGGGAGCTGCCAGCCAGCGGGCTGTGGGCACTGCGGTGTTCGGCGGCATGCTGGCATCCACACTCCTGGCGGTGCTGGTGGTGCCGGTGTTCTACGTGCTGGTGCAGGGCACCATCGAACACTTCTATCCACCCGAAGCTGATGAACCCGGCGGAGAGGATCACGGCTCCACCACCCAGGAGTAGGCGCCCGACTTTTTCTCGATGCGCATCCTGACCACGGAGACGCGCCCCCCTCAGGAAGAGTCTGCGCTGCGTTTGCAGGCTCCTACGGTCCTGACCTTCTTCAGGCTGCCGCGCCCAGCAACGGTTTCCTTTGGCAGGATGCTCCCGTGCTCATTCTGTACGCCATACCACCGCATTCCAGTTGGCAACGTTCCGGCAGGCTCTTTTTCCCCCTATGGAAACCAGGTATTATTTGCTCTGATCCCTCTTCTACGTTGACATAACGTCTTGCACCAAAACACGGATTATTCTATTAAAAAATTGACCCTTCTCGCGAATGCCTGACGCTTCAAGGCCGATGACGCACTCGCCTGAAGATCGCTCTTGGCAGGATTGGAACCTGTACCGTTGAAGCACTGCGAGGCACGTGTACTGTATGGCGAGCAGATTGAGCACCACTTCAAGGTCCCCATCCAATCTCCCCTGCGGTGAAGTTCGGCCTGCACAGGGACACGCTCCACCTTTAAACCTGGGAGAGTTTTCATCATGAAGAACCTCAAACTGGCCTGGAAATTCGGCATCGGTTTCGGACTTCTTATTCTTATCGTCTGTGCCCTTGGAGGACTGGCCATCGTCAACATGTCTTCCGTGCGAACCCAATCCACCAAAATTTCTGAAGAATACATTCCTGAGGTGGCCGTTGCCAACAACCTGGAGCGCTCCAGCCGGGAAGCCATCTTCGAGATGAGGGGTTTCGGCTTCACTTCGGAGGAAGCGTATCTGGCTAGCGCCAATAAGCATCTGGAAGACGTCCATAAATACCTTGCTGAAGCACAGGCCCTGGCGGACAAGCACCCCAGCTTGGTCAAGCTTCGCGACAACCTGACCGTCGCCAAAGCCAAAGCAGCAGAATACGAGCGGCTTGTCGTTGAAACCGCAAATAAAGACAAGGCCATGGATGAACTCCGGCTAACTATGGACAAAATGGCCTCAGAATTTACCAAAGACAACGATACATATATCGCCGGGCAAACCGCCAAGGTAAAAAAGGACATTGAAAGCGGGGCTTCAGCCAACATCCTCGAGCAGGATATTGACAAGATCAGTATGGGCAATACCATCAGCGAACTTGTCAATGACGTCCGCATCGCCAACTTCAAGTTCCAGGCTCTGCGCGACCCGAAACTTCTTCAGGCAGCATTGAAAAATTTCAGCGAGGCAGAGGCCCTGTTCGCCAAGCTGAAACCCATTACCGCCAACCCCGAAAACCTCAAGATGCTTGAAGCAAGCCGCGTCTCGGCGGAGGCATACCAAAAGACTGTTCAGAACTTCTTGGCAAACTGGCTTGCCCTTCAAGACCTCTCGAAAAAACGAGTCGATACAGCCGATCAATTGCTAGCGTCCACAAAGGCGACCTCCACTGCGGGTATTGAGGGCAGCCAGCACATGGCCGATAACGCAAATTCGTCGCTTGGTTCCGCCTCTACCATCATGATCGTCGGGCTTCTTGTAGCCATAGCACTGGGCGTTATTGTCGCCTGGATCATCACCACGGGCATCACCAAACCCGTTTTCAAGGGCGTCACCTTTGCCCAGCAGGTTGCTGGCGGAGATTTAAGCCGGACCTTGGACCTCGACCAGAAGGATGAAATTGGCGAGCTCGCAGTGGCCCTCAATGCCATGGTCGCCAACCTGAAGACCAAAATTCAGGAAGCCGAGCAGAAAAGCATTGAAGCCGGGCAGGAATCGCAAAAAGCCCAGGCGGCCATGCTGGAAGCCAAAGAGGCCCAGGAAAAGGCTCAGGCGGGCGAGCGGATGATCCTTGAGGCGGCGGACAAAATCCAGAGCGTGGTGGAGATCGTCACCTCCGCTTCCGAAGAACTTTCCGCGCAGATCGAACAATCCAGCCGTGGCGCGGAAGAACAAGCCAGCCGCGTTGGAGAGACCGCCACCGCCATGGAAGAAATGAACGCCACGGTGCTTGAAGTCGCCAAAAATGCCAGTCAGGCGGCAGACACTTCCGACAAAGCCAAACACAAGGCCGAAGAAGGTTCCGGGGTGGTGCGGCAGGTCGTGATAGGCATCAACGACGTGCAAAAGCAGGCCTTACAACTCAAAGAGGACATGACCATATTGGGACAGCAGGCCCAAGGTATCGGTCAGATCATGAACGTGATTTCCGACATCGCTGACCAGACCAACCTGCTGGCTCTAAACGCCGCTATCGAAGCGGCTCGGGCTGGCGAAGCAGGACGCGGCTTTGCGGTGGTTGCGGATGAAGTCCGCAAGCTTGCGGAAAAAACCATGACTGCCACCAAGGAAGTCGGCGATGCCATCAATGGCATCCAAAACGGCACGCAAAAGAACATTGGCAATGTGGACCAGGCAGTACGAATGATCGACGATGCCACCGGGCTAGCCAGCAAATCCGGCGAATCCTTGAATGAAATAGTCACCCTGGTCGATCTTACCACGGATCAGGTCCGGTCCATCGCCACAGCTTCGGAACAACAATCCGCAGCCAGCGAAGAGATAAACCGCTCCATTGAAGATGTGAGCCGCATATCCTCGGAGACCTCTGACGCTATGCGTCAATCAGCCCAGGCAGTGGGCGACTTGGCAAATCAGGCCCAGGTGCTTAAAACCCTGGTCGACGGGATGAATAGCGGCGATGGTTCGAATTCCCAAGGACGCCACTTGCCTGGCCGTCCGCAACAGCAGGCCCTGGACGGCGGAAGAACCGCTTTGCCTGCCAGGATATAAAGGGGGCTCGCGTGGCTGAAGAAACACAGAAGAAAGACGGGTCGCTTCTCCAGTTGGTCACATTCAACATCTCCAACGAGGAGTTCGGCGTCGATATCCTCAAAGTGCAGGAGATCATCCGCACCATGGAGATCACCAAAGTACCGCGCGCGCCCGAATTCGTGGAGGGGGTCATCAACCTGCGCGGCAAGGTCATCCCCATCATCGACCTGCGCAGGCGCTTTGGCATGGACTCGCGCAAGCACGACAGCCAGACCAGAATCGTAGTCATTGAACTCAACAACATGATCGTCGGATTCGTGGTGGATTCCGTCTCCGAAGTCCTGCGTATTCCTGCCGATACGGTGGTGCCCCCCCCGGCCATCGTCTCCGGGGTGGATTCCGAATACATCAGCGGCGTGGGCAAGCTTGACGACAGGCTGCTCATTCTCATCGACCTGGAAAAGTTGCTCTCGCAGGACGAGCACGAACAGCTCATCGGCGTTTAAGGCTCTAGCGACCAGAGGGGGCTCCCCCCCTCTGGCTTTTCACAGTACGATGGAAACCCGTACCCGCACCAGCGCGCCTGCGCCAAGTTTGACCACCCGGCAGTTCAGACGCGCGCCCTGAGTAAGCAGCTTGGTCATGTGCGGGCGTTCAGCCTCGGGCACGCTCCCTACGATGCGGTCGCCACGCCCAACCACAGGCGTGTCTTGACCATCGAACAGCAAAACAAGCTCTTCACCCATGTGCATCCTGCGGCAGTCCCCCGCATCCGTTTCCTCAAGGGTGAAGGTGGCAACCGCAACCTCCTGGCCCGCAGGCACTGCGGGTTTCGGCTCCAAAAGACTTTTGATAACCTGTTTGAGCGCGCCGAACATCCCCGTTGCCTCCTGATGGCAGCCAGACCGCAAAAAGTTGTGAAGCATCTCTCCGTTTTTGCTTTCGCTCTCACGGCAGGCGATGTATATATATGTTTACACCCGCTCGCTATGCGCCAGAGCCGCCCGGACACGGCTCGAATGTTTGACTTTTCCGGCTCTTTTGCACACTTTAACCCGCAAGCGTGGTTACACTTCCAAGGAGATCGCCAATGAAAAGATTATTTGCGCTTCCCGTCCTGCTGCTCATGCTGTGTTCGACCCTTGCCTTGGCCAGCGGCACCCCTGCCTCCATCCTCAGCCCGGACCAGGCCCTGGAACGCCTCATGCGCGGCAACGAACGCTATGTGGCTGGCAAATCCATCCATCCCAACCAGGATGCCTTCCGGCGCTCCTCCACCGGCAAGGAAGGACAGAAACCCTTCGCCACCATCCTGGCCTGCTCCGACAGCCGCGAGCCTGTTGAGCTGATCTTCGACGCAGGCGTTGGCGACCTTTTCGTCGTGCGCGTCGCAGGCAACACCACCTATTTCGATCAGGCCGGAACCATCGAGTACGGCGCTGAACACCTGGGCGTGCCCCTGCTGGTAGTGCTTGGCCACACCAAATGCGGCGCGGTGAGCGCAGTGGTCAAGGGCGAGCACGTGGGCGGCAACATCCCCGCCATGGTGGCCAACATCGTGCCTGCCGCCAACCAGACCAAGGCCGACAACCCCGGCCTGCCTGAACCGGAACTGATCGGCAAAGCTATCGTCGCCAACACCTTTCAGTCCATTGAAGATCTGTTCAAGCAAAGCCCCGAAGTTCGCGGGCTGGTGCAGGCTGGCAAGATGAAAGTGGTCGGCGGCGTCTATGACATCGAACATGGCACCATCAACTGGCTGGGCGAACACCCCAAACAGGCCGAACTGCTTACCCTCACCAGCGGACCCAAGAATTAATCAGGGGCGCTGCCCCTGCACCCCGCCGGGGGGCCAATGGCCCCCCGGACCCCCC
>JBBRUD010000051.1:0-28427 GCA_038248065.1 Desulfovibrionales bacterium
GCCCCCCCCGGGGCGGCGCCCCCACCCCCCCCCCCCCCCCCAATTCCCTCCGCACCCCACCGCTTGTTCGGCGAGCTAAAACCTTCCTGGGGGGGGGGGGGGGGGCCCCCCCCCCCCCCCCCCGCGGGGGTCAAGGGGATTACGGATGCTAGCCTCGCAGAGGCGTAGCAGCCCGTTAAGAGTGAAACAGCCCGTTTCGAACGCAGTGCAGCGCCCCTTGCTCCTGCGAAGTCTATCTAGCCCGCAGTTGCCGTTTTTCGCCCACCCGGATGGTCACTTTTTCCTTGTCCAGGTATTCCAGCAGGGGAATCAAGAACTTGCGCGACAGCTGCGTCAGCTCCCGGAATTCCGGGGGGCCGAGTTCCTTGGCTGTTGCGAAATAGGCCACCACCCTGCCTTTAAGGGTTTCCAGGCTGTTGGTGGAAAAATACATGTCTTCCTTGATGCGCGCGATGAGCCCCTGGTCCTGAAGGTGTTTGTAGACCGGCTGGGCGTCCTTGAAGGTGAGACCCAGCGGCCCCAGCACATCCACAAGATTGGGCGGAGTAAGCCCCCCCGCCTCGTAGGCGGCCAGAAGCCGCTCCCGCAATTGGGCCTGATCCGTGGCCAGGCTGACCGAATGGCCGGGAAGCCGCAGCAGCTCCTGCTCCTGGGCCAGCTTGCCCGTGCGCAACAGACGCTCCACCAGAAAATGCAGCAGTTTGGGAGCCAGCCCCTTGCCCCAGGTGGAACCCAGCTCGCCCCTGGCCACGCCCTGCTTCATGGCCTGGCGCTTATGAAAATCGGCCAGATGGTCCAACATGCTCTGGGCGAGGCCCTCGATTATCGTGCCGGAAACCCACAGCCGGGCGTCCTTATCATAGCAGCTGGCCAGCCCCTTGCCGGAAAATCCCTGGAGAATTTTGTCCAGCTGTTTGGATTCCAGCCCGGTGAGCACCAGGAGCTGGTCGAAGCCCGCGCCTTCCCGTCCTGTCAGGCGCAGTTGAGTGCCGACCAATTCCTCGGGCGTCAGGGATGGCAGGCTGGCCATGACCGCCAATTCCGGGGAATTGCGCTTGAGTTTGCCGCCCAGCGGCGACAGCACCCCGGCTCCGGCCACGGTGCGCAGGGGCGAGAAGGCCCGCATGACGCAACGGTCGCCGAACACCCCCACCTGGGGCGACTCGAAGCGCACCTGGCAGAAGGCGGTCTGGCCCGGTTCCAGCTTGTCGCGGTCGTAGAAATACAGCCGGGCCATCACTTCACGCGTGCCGTGGTGAAAGTGCACCTGCCCGCGATGGCGCAGCGCCCTGGGCGATGAGGCCAGGCAGCTGATCGCAAGGTTCCAGACCAGGCTGGGGGTAAGGCTGCCCGGATGGGCCAGCACCTCGCCCCGCTCCACTTCCTCCACTTCGAGTCCCTGGATGTTCACGGCGGTGCGCTGCCCGGCCAGGGCCTCCTGGGAGGCGTGGCCGTGCACCTGAAGGCTTCTGGCCTTGGTAGGCCGCCCTGAAGGATACAGGGCCACTTCTTCCCCGGCCTTGAGCCTGCCGGAAATGAGCGTGCCCGTAACCACGGTGCCGTGGCCTTTCATGGTGAACACCCGGTCGATGGGCAGGCGGGCGATGTCCGAGCGGCGGCGCGGGGTGTGCTCCCCGGCCAGCGCGGCCAGTGCGGCGCGCAAGTCGTCGAGCCCCTGGCCCGTATGGGAGGACACCGGAAACAGGGGCGCGCCGCCAAGAAAGCTGGGAGCCAGATAGTTCCGCACGTCTTCGGTGACCAGCGCCAGCCATTCTTCGTCAACGGTATCCACCTTGGTCAGGGCCACCGCGCCGGAGGTGATGCCCAGCAAGGTGCAGATTTCCAAATGTTCGCGGGTCTGGGGCATGATCCCCTCGTCGGCGGCGATGACCAGCAGCACGAAGTCGATGCCTGCGGCCCCGGCCACCATGTTCTTCACGAACCGTTCGTGGCCGGGCACGTCCACCACGCCCAGAGTCTGGCCGCCGGGCAACTCCATGGAGGCGAACCCCAGCTCGATGGTGATGCCGCGCTTCTTCTCCTCGGCCAGACGGTCGCAATCGACCCCGGTGAGGGCTTTAACGAGGGTGGTCTTCCCGTGGTCGATGTGACCGGCGGTGCCCATGATGACTGGCATTGCGGACTCCTGTCGAAAGTGCATCCCCAACGTAGCCGCCAGAGGGCAGGGATGTAAAGGCCATGGGCCATATCCTCGCATCCCGCCCTCGACTCTGCCGCGCCCCGGACTTATAGTGGTTCATATCTTAAGGAGACGCAGCCTGGCCGTTGCTTTGCCGGATCAGGACTATCCATAATGCCTCTCATCTCGCTCACTTTCCCGGACAAACGCACACGCGTGGAGCTTTTGGCCCTTCTTGTCCTGGCGACCGGGCTGGCCTTGTCCGCCTTCATCGGCCTGACGAGCGCCGATGACGCTGCCGATCCTCTTGGCTATGCGGTGGACAACGGCTCCGTGCAGACCGTCAGGCCCGAGGATTCCAAAATATATGTGCGCGATCTAGAGCGCTACAACGGCAAGGTCGGTGTCCTGCTGTACGAAATGCGCGTCTGGTTCGCCGGGCTGTGGCGCGGCAAGGCGCTGGCGTACACCCTTTTCTGGCTGACCATGGGCCTGACAGCAGCGCTGCTGGCCCTAGCCCGCCTGCTGCCCGCATCCGCTCGACATTCCCGCCCCGGCAAGGAGAGGGCCGACGAGGACAGGGAATGATTGCACGCACTCGAAAGCGCCTCTATACCGCCCCGGCCTTTCTGGGCTTCGATTGCCTGACTTTGCTTCGCCTCCGCCGAAGGCATTTCAACGGACGCCGTATCGCCTTGCAACGGGCGAAGCGGCA
The DNA here is from genome assembly GCA_038248065.1 of Desulfovibrionales bacterium. GTDB lineage: Bacteria > Desulfobacterota > Desulfovibrionia > Desulfovibrionales > Desulfovibrionaceae > Fundidesulfovibrio. The sequence continues at coordinate 2,856 of JBBRUD010000051.1, forward strand.
AGGCCCGCCCAGACCTGTTTTGGATCGCTGTCCACCCGGCCCCGTGTTGACGCCCCGGCCCCTGGGCGTGTATTCCGCGCCAACCTGACGCACTGTGGCCATTGGCCACTGTTTGTTCATACGCCACCGCGCCGACCTCCAGGCGCAAACCGTCATGCCTCATGACGCCAAACCGGACCCATTGTGAAAACTGCCAAATTTTTTGTGCGTGATATATGGCGCCTGGCCAAACCCTACTGGTTTTCCGAAGACCGCTGGGCGGGCCGGGGCCTGCTTGCGGTCATCGTGGGCATGAGCCTGGGCATTGTGTTCCTCACCGTGCTCATCAACAAGTGGAACAACGCCTTCTACGACACCCTGCAAAACCGCGATCTGGACGGATTCTACCATCAATTGGGCATCTTCTGCCTGCTGGCGGCCATCTACATCGTGGTGGCCGTATACCAGCTTTATCTGCGCCAGATGCTCCAGATCCGCTGGCGGCGTTGGCTTACGGAGCGTTTTCTGGACGAATGGCTGGCAGGCAAAGTCTACTACGGGTTGCAGATGCGCCACGGCGAAACCGACAACCCGGACCAGCGTATCGCCGACGACATCGCCAGCTTCGTCAACCAGACCCTCACCCTGACCCTGGGGCTGCTGGAAGCGGTGGTCACCCTGGCCTCCTTCACGGGCATTCTTTGGGGTCTTTCCGGCACCATCGACGTTCCCCTTGGCGAGTATTCCTTTTCCGTGCCCGGCTACATGGTCTGGGTGGCTCTGGGCTATTCCATTGTGGGCACATGGCTCACCAAACGCGTGGGCAAACCGCTCATCCAGTTAAACTTCAACCAGCAACGCTTTGAAGCGGATTTCCGTTTTTCCCTGGTGCGTTTCCGGGAGAACGTGGAAGGCGTGGCCCTCTACCGGGGCGAACCCGGCGAAGCGGAGGTCTTTCGGGAGCGCTTCAGCCATGTGGTGCGCAACTGGTGGGACATCATGCGCCAGCGTAAACGTCTTATGTGGCTGACCACGGGCTACGGCCAGGTGGCCCTGGTGTTCCCCTTCATGGCCGCCGGACCACGCTATTTCTCAGGGGCCATCCAACTGGGGGATCTGATGCAGACCGCATCGGCCTTCAACCACGTGCAAGGAGCCCTGAGCTGGTTCGTGGACGCCTACGCTGAACTGGCTTCATGGAAAGCCACAGTGGACCGTCTGATCACCTTTTCCAACGCCATGGAGGAGTTCCGCTCCCAGCCCTGCACCGCCGCCCCTCTCCAGACGCTCAAACCCTCCACCGGCTCGGACCAAAGCCTGCGCATCAGCGGCCTGACCCTGACCCTGCCCGAAGGCGGCACCCTCATCACCGGCTTCAATCTCACGGTGAACCCCGGCCAAAGCGCGCTCATCAGCGGCCCGTCCGGGGTGGGCAAAAGCACCCTGTTCCGGGCCATCGCCGGGCTGTGGCCCTGCGGACAAGGCACCATCGCGCTTCCCGCCACGGGACGGCTGCTGTTTCTGCCGCAAAAGCCCTATCTGCCCATAGGCAGCCTGCGTAGCGTGGTCAGCTATCCCACCCCCGACGGAGGCTTCACCGACGCCGCCATTGCCGAAGCCCTGGCCGCCTGCGGCCTGCCCCAACTCGCCGCCCAACTCGACGACGCCCGCTATTGGACGCAACAGCTCTCACCCGGCGAACAGCAACGGCTGGCCTTCGCCCGCACCCTGCTGCAACAGCCGGACTGGCTGTTCCTCGACGAAGCCACCTCCGCTATCGATGAACCCGGCGAACGGCAGCTCTACCAACTGCTGCGCGACCGCCTGCCAAAAACCGCAGTGGTCAGCATCGGCCACCGCGCCACATTGGCAGAGTTCCACGGCCAGCAGGTGATGCTGGCCGCGAGTTGAGAGGGAGAAGAGAAAGAGAGAGCCTCCGGCGGCCGGGGGGGCAAGCGCCCCCCCCCGGACCCCCGCAATAGGGGGTAAAGTGAGCGAAGGGTACACTCGTCGATGCGGAGCTATAAGGGGGGCCCGGGGGGCCGCTGGCCCCCCGGCGGGGTCAAGGGGCAGCGCCCCTTGATCTTGCCTCAGCTCTCCAGAAACGCCTTGTAGGCCAGCATGGTTGCGTAGAGGTCCGCTTTGCTGGCGATTTCGAAGGGGCTGTGCATGGAGAGCACGGGCGGGCCGAAGTCGATGATATCCATGCCGTAGACGGCCAGGAATTTCGCCACGGTGCCGCCGCCGCCCATATCCACCTTGCCCAGTTCGGCCATCTGCCAGGGCACGCCTGCGGTATCGAGCAGGTTGCGCAGCCAGGCCACGTATTCCGGGTGGGCGTCGTTGGCCCCCACCTTGCCGCGATGGCCGGTGAACTTGCAGAAGGTCGGGCCGTGGCCCAAGAGCGAGGCGTTGAGTTTTTCGTGGACGTCCTGATAGTCCGGGTCCAGCGCGCCGTGGACGTCGGCGGACAAGGCCTTGGAGGCGTGCATCACCCGTGACAGCCGGGCCGTGGGTTCCCAGGCGGCGATGAGGTCTTCCAGACAGTATTCGAAGAACTTGGACTTGGCCCCGGTTGAGCCTTCGGAGCCTATCTCTTCCTTATCCCAGAAGAGCACGAGCTGGGTGTGCTCGGGCTGCTCTGCGGTGAGCAGGGCTTCCAGGGTGGCGAACACGCAGATGCGGTCGTCGTGGCCGTAACCGCCGATGAGCGAACCGTCGAGCCCCACGAACCGCGCCGGGCCTGCCGGAACGGCCTGGATCTCTGCCGAATACAGGTCGGATTCCATGATGCCGTAGCGCTTGTTGAGCAGCGCCAGCACCATGGCCTTCACCCTGCCTTTGCCGGACTTCCTGCTGCCGTCCTGGCCGTTGCCGTCCTTGTTCTCATCTTCAGGTTTGAACAACGGCGCATGGCCCATGATGATGTTCATCTTCTCGGCCTCGAAGGCGTCCGAGAGTTTCTGCTCCACCTGTTTGTAGGCCAGATGGGGCAACAGATCCGGGATGGTGAACACCGGATCAGCCGGGTCCTCGCCGATGGCGATCTCCACCTTGGTGCCGTCGGCCTTCACCACCACGCCGCGCAAGGCCAGGGGCCTGGCCATCCACTGATGCTTGCGGATGCCGCCGTAGTAGTGGGTTTTGGCCTGGGAGACGTTGCAATCGTCGTAGAGGGGGTGCTGTTTCAGGTCCAGCCGGGGGGTGTCGGCGTGCGCTCCCACCAGCCGGAAGCCCTCGGAAAGCGGACGTTTGCCTTTACGGACGACGAAGACGGTCTTGTCCTTGAACTCGCGGAAACACTGCGGCCCGTTAAAACGGCCGTCGTCGTTGCGCACGAATCCGGCGGCGAGCAACTTTTCGCGCACAAAGGCGATGGTCTCGCGCTCGGTCTTGCAGGCCGAAAGAAACTCCACGTAGCGCGTGGCCAGGCCGTCCATGGCCTGGGTATGTTCAGGGCTGGAGTAGACGTCCCAGCAGCTTTTGGAATCGTGTTCAAAAGGCTCGCTCATGATCGCTCCTTCAGTATCTTTTGCCAGGCCACAAGAGGCCGGATGTTTCGCCGTATCCGGCCCGACTGGAAATTTTGTCGACTCTGCAAGGGCAGGATGTTTCGTCAGGCCCGGATGTACCGGAGATTAGAAGCCCCCGGCGGCCTGGGCCAAAGCCTGGGCCACCAGTTGGAACTCGGCAGGATGTATGGTTCGCACGTCCAGGCAGAAGCTGCCGTCCTCCACCCTGCCCGCCACGGGCGGGTCCGCCTGGAGCAGGTGCGCCCGCAAGCCGTCCGGGCCAAGCCCGGATACGGGCGTAACGCACACCAAGGTTGTGGGGAGATCGCGCTCGGGGAAGGTGCCACCGCCCACCCGTGACGCCCCGGCCCGCAACTCCACGCCGTACAAGCTGCCCAGATTCTTGCGCAGCACGCGGGCCAGCTTGCCCGCTTTGGCTTTCAGTTCTTGTGCCGTTGCGCAGATCATGGCCAGGGTGGGCACCTCGCGCCGGGCCTTTTCGCCGTCCAGATACAGGCGAAGCGTGGCTTCCAATGCGGCCAGGGTCATCTTGTCGATGCGCAGGGCGCGGTTGAGGGGATTCTTTTTGATGATTTCGATGTATTCCCGTTTGCCCACGATGATGCCTGCCTGGGGGCCGCCCAGAGCCTTGTCGCCGCTGAAGCTGACCACATCCGCGCCGTCGGCCACGGTTTTTTGCACCGTTGGTTCGCCGGGAAGCCCCACCTGAGCGAAATCGAAGAGGTTGCCGCCGCCCAGATCGTCGATCACCGGCAGTTTGTGGCGTTGGCCCAGCGCTGCCAGCTCCGCTACGGGCACTTCCTTGGTGAAGCCCACCATGCGGAAATTCGAGGAGTGCACCTTCATGAGGGCGGCGGTATCCGGCCCGATGGCCCCCTCGTAGTCGCGCAGGTGGGTGCGGTTGGTGGCCCCCACCTCGCGCAGGATGGCCCCGCTTCTGGCCATGACCTCCGGCACCCTGAAAGAACCGCCGATCTCCACCAACTGCCCGCGCGAGACGATTACCTCTCGGCCCTTGGCCAGGCTCTCCAGGATCAAAAGCACCGCCGCGGCGTTATTGTTGACCACCAACGCCGCTTCGGCTCCGGTGAGCGAGCACAGCAGCGCCTCCACATGGCTGTAGCGGCTGCCCCGGCTGCCCGTGGACAGGTCGAACTCCAGGTTCGAATACCAGCGGCAGGATTGCTCCACCGCAGCAACTGCCGATTCATGGAGCAGCGACCGCCCGAGGTTGGTATGCACCACCACCCCCGTGGCGTTGACCACCCGGCGGAAACGCGGCCGCGCCGCAGCCCGCACGAAGCAGGTCAGCCTGGGAGCCAGACGCTCCCACTGCAACTCCGCTTCGGCAGCGACCACTCCGGCCCGAATTTCTTCACGCAGGGTATCCAGAAACCGCGTGGCGCACTCGCGCACCAATCCGCGCGGCAGTTGGGCGAATTCACCCTGGGCCGTCAGATGGGCCAGCACGGCATCCATAGCCGGAAGATGTCGAAACAATACACTCACGTTGCGTGACTCCATGCCGAGAATACACCCAACTAGCCCACATCACCGGTGATGGCAACGGGGCGGGCCCTGCGGAGGAGAGGCAGGGGGCGTTGCCCCCTGACCCCCACCAGGGGGGCAGCGCCCCCCTGGACCCCGCAATTGGGGGAACGCCGGGAGGGCCGCCCCACCGCCGCTACCCGTTGCAAAGGACCGGGGGAGATACCAACCTATTGTCAAACCGACTGTGCGGACCGGGAAGATCCGTAGATTGCCTGGCGACATCTTATAATAGTTGAGCTTTGCCTACTTATTGCGGGGTTGAAAAAGCCCAGGACGGGCTTCTTCAACAGGCTCTTCAGGGGCAACGCCCCCTTTGCATCCTCTCTCCAGCCAATCCGGATGCAGCCGGAAGGCCTGAGCCAGCAAATAGATGGACCCGCACAACAGCACCACACCGGGAAAGTTGCCTACGGCGGCCAAGGCCTCTTCCATGCTGGCCACGGGGCGGGCGGCAGGGCCGATGCCCTGCGCCAGGACGGCAGGGTCAAAGGAGCGGCCGGGTGCGCCGATGGGGGGGACGAAAATGGGTCCGGTGGTGAGCGTGCGCACCAGCGGCAACATGGCGTCCAGGTCCTTGTCCTTGAGACAGGCGAAAATGACCGCCTGGGGTTCGATGGCCAGGGTGTCCAGGGCCTGGCGCAGAGCCAGCAGGCCGGGCTCGTTGTGGGCGGCGTCCAACAGGAGAATCGGAACGGCCTCTCCTGTAGTGGAGTGACGGTTGTCATCACGTTGGGCAGCGTCCGAGGTGAACGCCGCGACCGCGCCGGGCCGGGAGACGAACTGCATGCGACCGGGCACAAATGCGCGCCGGGCGGCGAGATCGAGGGCGGCCGGGCTGACGGGCAATCCGTGGCGCGAGGCCAGCAGCCAGTATGCGGCCAGGGCCAGACCGAGGTTGCCGCTCTGATGCACTCCGGCCATTGCAGGTGTCGTGGGCCAGTCGGCCCCATGGGCGGCCAGAATGGCCTCGGTCCGATGCAGGGCGACCCCGCGCTTGCGAGCTTCCCGCTCCAGAACGGCAGCGGCCTCGGCGGGTTGCCAGCCGGTAACGGCGGGCGGCAAGTCAGTAACGGTTGGGGAGTTCTCCCCCCGGCCCGCGTCCATAGCTCCGGCCTTGTCCGTGGCGATATCGTCCAGGGTGGGGCCGAGAATGTGCTGATGGTCCAGGCCGATAGGCGTGAACACCGTGAGATGGTGGGTCAAAGCCGTGGTGGCGTCGTGAGCGCCGCCCAGTCCGGCTTCAAAAACCGCAGCGCGGCAGCCGTGTTCGCGAAACAGCCAAGCGGCCATGACCGTCAACACCTCGAAATACGTCAGGCGCAGGTGCGGGCCTTTGGCTTCGCTGGCGTCCAGCACGGCTTCGGCTGCTGCCAGCCAGTCCGCATCTGGCAGTTGGCGTCCGTTGATGAGAATACGCTCTTTGGGGGAAAGGAAATGCGGGGAGGCGTACAGTCCGGTCGTCAATCCTGCGGCCTGGAGCATTTCCGAGAGCATGGCCGAGGTGGACCCCTTGCCGTTGGTGCCGACCACCTGCGTGCTCAGGCAGGACGGGGCGGCGAGTCCCAAGGCGTCAAGGGCGGCTCGCATACGGCCAAGCCCCATATCCATATGAAAAAGGCCCAGGCCGTCCAGATACTCCCGAAAATCGTGGAATCCTAAAAATCTAGAAATCAAAGACCTCGGAATCACGGAGCAGATGATAGGAATACCCCTCCAGCGCACCTTGCAGTTCCTCTTGAATCTGCTCGGAAAATGGCGATTTCATATGGTAAATAAATACCTTGGGCTTGTAAGGGAGCTTTTTGAGTTCGCTTTGCAGCAACTTGGGTGTAAGGTGCTTGGACACCGTGGCCAGCTCTTCCAGATGGTTGGGAAAGGAGGCCTCGGTGATGAGGTGCTTCACCGGGGCGTCCAGACCGGCCAGGAATTCCCACCACTGGGCGCACGGCCCGGTGTCGCCGGTGTAGGCCAGAATCTCACCGGGCTTTTGGCCCTGGACTACGAATCCAGAGGCATGCTTGGCGTGGTTGACCGGACAACTGGTGAAGGTGAGCCCTTCAATAGTGACCGGCGTTCCTGGCGGGAGCGGCATATACGTGAGCACCGGGGATTTGACCGGGATGACCGTGAAATCAGGCCAGATGGTGTCGTTGAGCAGATGGGTAGCTATCGAATCCAACACCTCGGGCAGCCCTCGGATATTCACGGGCGGACGGTTGTGGTGGTCAAAGAATTCTATGAGGTTGTCCGCCAGGAAGAGGATGTCCTTGATATGATCCAGATGGGCGTGAGTGACGAAAATATCGGTGATTCGGGATTGCTCCGGCAGGGAAAGATTGGAGGTGACCGAACCCGCGTCGAAAAGGACATGATCATTGATGAGAAACGACGTAAGGTGCTGCCCGGGCAGGTCGGAACCGGAACAACCGAGAACGCGCAGTTTCATTGATCCTCCAAAAAGTTGCAGGCAGCACACGCCCACCTGTGCGCCGAATGCCTTCATTTTTGTGCTGAAAGCCCCTGACTGTCAAGATGGGTGGCTTCGGTCCTTGACCGAACCCTTCCCTGGGCTTAGGAGATGTTCCGCGCGCCAGTAGCTCAGGTGGATAGAGCATCGGCCTTCTAAGCCGACGGTCTGGGGTTCGAATCCCTACTGGCGCACCAAATAAAATCAAGGGCTTGGATGCAAATCCGGCCCTTCTTTTTGGCCCTCTGAAATATCTTCCCCACACTCTTCCCCACACTCACCAGAGTTTTAGCCCCGCTTCTACACCTGAAACTTAACACTACCCCCTTGTCAGCCTATTCAAAAAACTACCCCCAAATTGTTACAAACCGCGCGCGAAAGGGCCAACTCGGTCTAGCCCGTCTGAGGCACAGACATTTGACCGCCCCCCACCGTTTTCCCTTCTGCACACATGAAAGTGTTTGGGCGCATTCGATCTACGTCGCGAAGTCGGCAGAGATTGCCCCGATGCTGAGAAGGCATGAGAGATGAAAAACGGCCTACCCTAGGGTGAGGGCGGGCTGCCATGGATGAGGCTCCGTCGCAGCGGAGGCGCTGGGGGAAGGTCAAGGATTTGTTCGATGAGGGGGAAGAGAATTCAATACCCACGAGAGGGGAATGAGAGGCGCATTATTATTTTAAGAGCAATTTTTTCCATTTGCGCTCTATATCTTGGCAACTCAGAGCGCAATCACGGATGGAATCAGCTTTATTTTCAGTCAAAACACACTTTACTTCAAATTTCTTTTCTTGCAGTCCCGCTTTAAGCATTTCTGCCAAAGAATAAGCGTATACTTCATTTAGAATAATCCATGTATTTTTTAAAAATTCATCTTTTTCTGGCAGTAGAAAAAATTCTTGTCTATTTGCGTTGCACCCAGGAGTCTGGTCACGGCGTTTTTGTTGGGATGTTGTCTTAAAAAGTAAGACAGGGTCTCCGGCGTCGGCTGAATTCAACACCACCATGAGTTTGTTTGAAGAGCAGCCGTCATGGTATTCGAAATCAGGCCAGAACAATACAGATCCACGGTTCATAACTGATCTAAAATTCCTTCAACCTCTAGGCGATTGTCTTGCCACTCGCGAATGTTATCTATAACTTCAGGGGGCTGAACCCCTATGAGGGCAAGCTCGTAATCAATGAGAACATCCTTCCCTTTTGTATTAAAAGTAACATCCCACGGATGATTTGGAAGATGGGTAGCTTCAACCATCTGTTCGGCAGTGGAATCTCTGAAAACTTCAGAAACTTGCTGAAGAAAATGCAACTCGCGATCTGTAAATACATCCTCATCAACGCTCGCGCTTGGTTCGACAGCTTTTATTGCTATGAATTCGTTCCCGTTCCTGCCGGATTTCTTTTCAGTTTTGACCACTGTGTCGAGGTGCAGAGCTCCGTTCCCCACTCGAAGTTCAGTCCAAACGTCAACCGGAACCGGTCCGAGATCCCAAGCGTGATATCTCAAGCCAGTTACTGAACGGCCAGTGTTGCTGTAATGAAAAAAGTCCAAGAAATAGAGCAGTTTCATTAATTTTGTGACACCTAAATACCTAGTGTTTTTCACAAAATAGATGATTGAATTTCTGAGTTTTTCATCTGAAAGTTTAATTCTCTTCATGATTGTTGACCCCCATAATAATTTTTGCGGAGTCTTGTCTATTACAGATTTTTAATAACCCTATATTAGCAAAAAGCAAGCCATGCTGGGCATGTCGTTCCCCTGGGTCGAGCTTAGTCCCCCCGAACATGAGCCCAGCCCGCGCTGGGTCAGAAGTGCTTCCCCATCGCCATGGCGTCGATCTCTGCTGGGGTGAGGCTCCTGACATAAGCCGCGAGGGAGCCGTTATATTCTGGCCGCCACAGATAGGGCTTCAGACTTGGCGAAACGGCAGGGAGGCATACTTTTCAATACTTTCCGACTCAGCACGCGCCACGCCTCAGCCCTGCGCGTGCGTGTACGTCAACACTGTAAACACCAGAAATTACTTAAAGACGTTGCTTCAACTGGCTTCATTATCCAATTGGCAACCACCCTTTACCACCCTGCCCAGGTCAGCCCCTCGCATGTCCTCGCGTGCGTGTGCGCGTAGTCGTGTGTCATGGGCGGCGTGCGATCCTACTTGCTCCTAGTCCCCGTGCGCGTAGGCGTGTCCGCTCGTTGTCTGTGGAACAGAAAGCGGCCCACCCCCCAGAAAGAGCAGGCCGCACGGGCAGGGAATTAATCGCCCTATTTTATTGCCGGGGCTACATGCTGCCGTCAGGGATGCCCATGATCGTTTCTGCCCGCTCAATCAGGGCGTTGACGATGGCCCCCACGTCATCGGTATGAACGTTGGTCAAGCATTCCTGCGCCGACACAGTGAGCATGTCCGCCAGTGTTCGCAGGGGTGCAGGGCCAGCTCCGCCGCTCTCTCGTGCTTGAGGTGAAGGCCAAGGGTTGTTCGAGGAGGGATGACAGGAAGTGAATCCTTCGTGTTTACCTATCTTGCAACCCGCCAGATTCAGCCATAGGGAAAGTAAGCTACCAGTCATTTCGCATCAATACAGGAGGCGGAGGATATGAACACAAGGAACAGATTTTGGGGCGTATATACTTCTTTGATTTTGGGAGTGTTAAGCTTAGCAGCCGGAACAAAGGACAACCCCTCATTGTTCAATGCCGGAGCAATAATCATCTTAACGTCCATGATTTACCGTTCTGCAAAAAATAGAAATATTGGTGTTAAAAATAATTCTATAACATCAATTTGCCTCGAGTTACTTGTGTTTATTGTAATTTTATATTTGTCTTTTGCTCCAAGAAATCTCAAAGAATTGATTATAACTGATCCTGTCCCAAACTTCATTATCCCTGTATGGTGTATTGTTGCATTCGCATACATTTTTGTTAGACGTAAAAAGTCTATAGCTACATCTTGATCCATATGATGCACCATATTAAATTTAATTTGTAACACTGGCGTACATCATTTGTTTTTATCCATGCTTATGGGAGGGGAATGGTGGGACATCATTGGCTTGAAGAACATGATCAGGAAGGACAGGAACAGATCATTATACAACTCAGAGAGATGAACGCAACGTTGACCAGCATATCTCTCGACTTGCACGCCCTCAGCACTCAATTGTCTGTAGACTTCGAGAAAAGAGAGAACGCCGAAGACTTTCGGTTTATATCCCTTTTGAGAAACACCAAAAAAGGTTTAATCGAGATACTCCTGTTTCTCATCTTCTTTGTGCTCTTGTTCCCTCATTTGGGTAAGCAGTGACACGCGATTCCCCCACTCTTGGCGGCTCTACGCCTCCCCAGCCCCACCAGTTCCGCCACGGCCTGGGCTTCAACCTGCCGCCCCTCAACTCGCGGGCGTACTTTTGCAGCGTCCAGTAGGTGACGTACTCAGCCCCGGCCCGGTTCCCTGCCCAGACGAAAGGCACGTCGTAGCGAACCTGGAAGGCCAGGATGCTTTGCAAGGCCGCGTGCGGGTCCATGCGGCCGGTGTAGCGGTGACGGGCCACGTCTTCCATGGAAGCCTCCACCACCACGGTGAACAGGTCCAGGGCACGCCCACGGTCAAGCTCACGCTCGAAACGGGCACGGCCCACGGTCAGGCAGCCCACAAGGTGATCAAGGCTCTTGCGCTCTATGGCGGCGCGGCTCTGGTGCCCGGCCAAGCTGTAATCTCCTGTGGACAGCCCGGCCCGGATGATCTCCACCGGAAAACGCTCGAAGGCGTAGGGGGCCTGTTCGCGGGTGTCCACGACGATGGCCAGCGCCGGGGCCTGCTTAGGAAGGCCAGCCCTGCCGCCTTTCTGACGCGTCGGATTACTCGCCAAGGCCTTTGCCCTGCCCCTGGCCCTTAGAATCAATCCTAGGGGCTGAATCTGCCTGTGGACCCGGCTTGAATCCTCTTTCCTTGCCCATGGCCCGCAGCTTCTCCCGCTGTTCAATGCCTATGTTCGGATTACGCCCCAACCGGAACGGCCAGCACGGGCATGGTAGGTGAATCGCGAAGGGCTGGTATGCCTCACATCCTGCCGGGCCTTCGGGCATACAATCCTGGCAGCGGGCCTTGATAATCCGCACCAGGGACCGGGAAACTCCTGCCGGGATGATGCTCCCACGGTAGGGATGAAAGGCGCAATTGCTGTACGGGCACAAGCGGACCTCCGGGGCAGACCCGCCGCAGCACCAGGAGCAGAAAGCGCGGATTGCCACCAGGGGAGAACGGCGCTTGCCTTGGAACTTCTTTTCAGTCGGCATAGTACCTCCCCATGGTTTTGAGGTAAGCCGGGTCAATCCATCCCGTGGTTCCGTCCTCGAAGACGTGCTTGACCGCAACGGCGGAGAAGCGGGCCACCTCAGCCGCAGCGGGGGAAGCCGCCAGGGGGGAAAAGGTGGTTGCGGGTATGGGGGGCTGTTGCAGTTCCGCCACGAGTTTGGTCTTGTGGGCACAGGCCACGGGAGACGGGGCCGCCAGCTGGGAAGGCTCAGGGGCGCTTTCTGACGCTGGTTCGGGCCTCCGCCGGGTCCGCATCCGGTCCATGAGGGAGGTGACGCGGGTGACGCGGGTGACGCCACTTTCTACATTGAGCCTATAAGGGGGATTACCTATGGGGTAGGAGGTAAGAGTGTCTTTTCTACATGCGTTAATCTCGAAACACGCGTCACCCACGTCACCCACGTCACCCATTTTCAGGGCCGGGGAGGTCATTGACCCACCCCCACGCCAAGGAGCATTCGCGCCCCTTTCGCCCCCCGGTGTCCAACTGCCCCCAGGCGAATCATCCTATTTTGGAAGTTACCACGGTTGAGCCGACGGACAATGCCCGCCTCCAAGGCCCATTCCTGATACCGTTCAAAGATCGCCTTCGAGGTAATGGCGAGGTCTGGCTCAAAGCGGCAACAGTCTTCGGCAAACTGAGCAACTTGGTCCGCCTGGACGCGCCATTCCTGCCGCACCCGGTCCGATGATGCCGGTGCGGTGAATGTGCCCCGCTCGAAGACGCCTGCCATGCCCTCAAGAGCCAAGTTGAGAACGCCGGGGAGTTCCGCCGCCAGCTTTTCAATCAGCCGGTGATCCTGTTCCTGATCGGAGAACACACGGTTGAAGGTCACAACGATGGCCCTCCTGAAAAGCGCCTGGGAGAAGTCGCGGGTATGCGGCAGGTGATTCGTGCCAAACCAGCATGTGGAGTACGGGCGAAAACTGAACGGCGGCTTGAGCTTGTGCTCGGCTGTAATCAACTCGGCTGAAGCAATGGCCTTCAATTGCGCGTCGGCAATCTCCGCGCCCTCGGCAAGCTCCGACACAATGTTGACCAACTTCCCATGCAGGTGCGCTCGCTGGAACTTGTTTTCAAATTGCGACGGCTGGACCGCACAGACGTTTTCACGCCCGGCCAGCTTCCCTAAGAGATTCAAGAGCACCGATTTGCCGTTGGCCCCCGCACCAATGAGCAGGATGAACTTTTCAAATTCACAACTCGTCAACAGCGAGTAGGCCAGTATTTCGCAAATCAGAATCTTCTTGTCTTCGGCGTCCTCATCCCCTGCAAAAATCTCATCGAGGAATTGCTCAAACCTGGGGGCAGTCGCAGCCGGGTCATAAGCCACCGGTATTTGCGACGTGGCGAAGTCCTCTTTCCGGTGCGGGCGAAGCTCCCATATCTTTCCGGCCCAGCGCAGCACACCCGAACGGCAGTTGATGATTCGGCCTTCGTCTGGCGGGGTGAAACTTTCCCCGTCCATGAAGGCCTCGGTCTTCGCCAGTTCAAGGATGGAACTGACCGTGTGCGCGGATTTTATCTTGTCCGGGTAGAGACTGTGTGCCACCCGCTTGACCGCCTGGGCTTCAATCTTCCTCCAAACGCCAGAGCCGTCCCACTGCCAAAAGTCCCCCAGGGTGAAAATGACATTCCCGGCCCCAAAGGACGCAACACAGGTACGGGCCATCTCAAGGTGCGCGGATGCCCCCGAAGCACCGCCCGAAGCGACAGCTGGTTTCGGAGCCGCCTTGGGCATCCTGGCAGACGTTCCAAAACCCTCTTTCCCCAACTGCCTCGCAGCGGCCTTAAAATCGCCCTGATGCTCAAGCGCCGCCAGGACAGCAAAAGGGCTGTATGCCCGGTCAGGCTCGAAGGGCGCACCGTTGGAAGAGAAGACGTAGAAGACACGCCCGGCCATGAGCGATGCAGATATGCCCCGGTCTTTGCCCGGCCTCCGCCAGTGCTCATTGTCGCCACGGGTTCCGCATGGGGTCCAGCCATGGCGCTGTAGTAAAGCCCGCACCTCGCCGCGCTGGTTGAAGGCTTCACCCGGCTTTCCATCGTCGCCAGCGGGCAGGCTACGGCCAGTGCCTTGAACGTCCACAGGGGCTACCCACTCATTCAGGGAACGCGCCGCCGCTATCATGGTTTCCCGTTCTTCCGGGGTGATAGCCGGTAGCTGGCCGATGCGCCCTTGCTTGAGTTCATAGCCAGGGGATGGAGCGCACAGGAAATACCCGCCTTCGCCCCGCGTCTCGATCAAGACCACCACGGCAAAAAACGTGTCGCCGTAGCGCCTGGGTTTGAGGCCTTTACCATCCACCTCGATCTCGTTTTCGTCAGGGGCTTCGATGCCCCGCATGGCCAGCTTCATATTGCCGGGGATAGTATGGCCAGGGCAGCGGTAGAGGATGTGGAAACCACCGGACTGGCTCCGCTCGATCACCAGGCGTTCATACAGGCCGGGCGCATCGCGCTTCACGAGTTCTGCCCATGCCTCGAAGAGTTCCCCCTTCAAGTCGAAGTCCAGCATTTCCATGTTGCCGCTTACCGCCCCGCAAACAAGGGCAATGGCGTCCGCCCCGCGTTGCAAGCCGATGGCAAACTCTTGCAGCGTTGCCGGACGGGTCTGGTGTTCCTTCCAGGGGCCAAGGGGGGCCTTCTCTTTGCGCTTCACGGGCAGGACGGAATGACCGGCTTCAATGAAGGCGCTGGCGGCCTGCCTCAGTAGCTCCGCGTCAGGGCGGGCTGCACTCATGGCTTCCCCCCCTATTCCTGCCTCAAGAGATACCGGGCCACATTGTGGACATGGCCTTCCGCTGTCAGGTCCGGCACGCGTAGGGTCTGAATGTCATACCCCATGGCGCGAAGTTCCATGACCCGTGCGGCAGGGTGCATGATGTCGTGTTTCTGCCGGGCCTCCAGTGTGGTGAGGCTGTCACGGCGCAGAGCGGCCAGCAACCGGGCACGCTGTGCGGCGGAGTCGTTGGCAAACTCATCGGTATTGACCGCGCGGGCCGTGTTCGGCATGGTGACGTTGCGAGTGCCTTCCATGCCCCTGGCCGAAAGGTTGGGGGTTTTGTTTTTCATGCTAGGCCACCCGCACGGTCTGAGCCGGGTTGATGCGGTGCGCCTCAAGAAAGGCGTCCAGGTCTTCCACGCGATACCGCACAGACCGCCCTATTTTCAGGTACGGCGGGTCTTGCCGTTCAAAGCGGCGCTTCTGCATGGTGCGGACGGAAAGGCCGATGTAATCAGCGGCGGCGCGTTCGGTGAGAGAGGATGAGGGCTTATGGTTCACTGACGTTCTCCTTGATTTGCAGGCCGCTTTAGTGCGGTCCTGGAGTACGTCAGGACAAATAAACGGAAGAAAATAAATGTGGCCGAATTCGGAAATGGCAAAACCGAATTCGGAAAGACTATTTCATGCGAGCCTCTAAAGCGTCAGGGATTTCCCCCAGGATAGCCTTGATTGTGTCGGCTGAAACAGGTGCGCCAACATCCTCAGTGGCCTCTTTAATACGTT
This sequence comes from Desulfovibrionales bacterium, assembly GCA_038248065.1. Lineage (GTDB taxonomy): Bacteria > Desulfobacterota > Desulfovibrionia > Desulfovibrionales > Desulfovibrionaceae > Fundidesulfovibrio. Next base: position 18,218 of record JBBRUD010000051.1, read on the forward strand.
GTGAAGCCCCCCTACTCCCCACGTCAATACTAGCCCTTTTACAGACCGAAGCAATTATTGTTAACAAAGTTCTCCTGCTTCTGACGGTCATAACAGGTGTCGGGCGCTCATTTCCGCCGGATTGAAGCTCTCTTATTTTTTTTGTCAGCCGATCTATAGTGTCAACCTTGTCTTTCCATGACAAATACAGATCATCAAAATTGGTTATTGTAGATTCTCTAGCCTCGTTATTAATTTCGGCAATAACAGTTGCTATGTCCACCCCTTCTTTTCTGGCAGCCTCGAATCTAGCCATATTTTTTTCTGCCTCTTCTTCACTTGCCGTCCTGCCTCGCATATCTGCAAATATAATATCTCTGAGAACACGACGCCCTTCTGTTTGTGCAATCCGACATTTTGTTATTTCATCCAAAATAAACCCCAGAATATCTGCCTCATCAGACTCCCACTCTTTCATTATATCCCCACATTGAACACCTCTTGCCTCTAACCACTCGCACAAACTACCGTGGGCAACATAGGTTTTGTCTTCTACAATACGCTCGTCCATGTCTCTTTGAACATGCTCTGCTTCAAGATTCCCCAGGCTGATTGAATTCGTTAACTTTGACTGAATCTCTTTAATAGTCTTTGATAGCGCAGATATTAATTGTGGGTCATGCTCTGACTCAGGTTCAAAATCCAACTCCAATTCACCAAGCTCTCCAGAATAGAACATATCAATGGCCACCAACTGAGCAGCCTCCGGGAGTGAGTGTGACCAAAGGCCAAAACCACTAAGCTTTACGAGAATGTCACTATCCATCAAAAGCCCCCTTCAGCTTTCCCCCTGGAATGAACCCCGGCCAGCCCGTCAGGGAAACGGGTTTTCAGGGCGGGCAATTACTCCGCCCCTAGGCGGGGAAGTATGGTCTAGGCCGCTTCAGTGGTGGGCGCGTCTGCCTCGGTGGTCTTGGGCGTGAAACGAGCGCCGACATATTCCCGTCGATCAATGCCCACGTATTGCATCCGTTTGTGGACAAGGGCAACCCTGCCCAAATGCTCGTCCACCCCCTTGTCAAAAGCCTCAAGACGGGCTTCCGCTGCCATGACTAGGCGCTCCAAAACCATGATGCTGCCCAAAACCTCTTTATCCGCTTGGTGATGCCAAAAAATACGGTCCAGGGCGACCTTGATAGGCTCAAGAGCAAAATACAGGGTTTCCTCGAAATACTCAGGGACCAAATCCTTGTCTTCATCCGCGACCACGGTTAACGCCTTGTCAGCCATCGCTCTACCTCCTGGGTAGGGTTGTGGTAGGCCCTGGCCGGTGCTCACGACACCAGCCGGGGCCGCTTTTATGAACACGCCCACACCGGGCGAATCCTACAATTTCCGATTCGGTTGAGATCACAGGAACCAAATCTACCTATACAACCCGCATGGATGCACAATTGTAGGTAAGCACATGGCGCAGTTATACGGTTTGTTATACGGTTCATCGTGTTCCTTCCCCGTCGAATACCCCCAAAGGCACAATGGCCGGGGTCAGCCTTTTCCTTCCCGCAGGTTGACCACCTTGCCATTCTTAGCCGCGTCCTGTCCGTTGGCGGAAAGTTGGCCGAAAATATCCCCGGCCACGTCCGCAGCCCGCTTCATGGCGTCATCCCGCAAGTGGGCATAGCGTTGCGTCATTTGCGGGCTTTTGTGGGTCATGAGCTTTTGCAGGGTGTACATATCCACCTGCCCGGACGAAGCCAGCATAGAGGCGTAGACGTGGCGCAGGCCGTGGAGCGGGCGGAAAGACTTGGGAAGCCCGGCCCGGCGCTTGATGCGGTCCACCTGTTTGCGCACGTCCGTCCGCATGTTCCCTCCCCGGCCAGGAAACACATACTCGCTTCCGGTGCGGGGATGGCTGGCGAGCAAATCCCGTGTCGGGCCGTTCAAGGGAATCTTTTGGTCAACACCGCCCTTGGGATCGCGCAACTCGATAAACCCGCGCCCAAAATCCACGTCTGACCATTTCAGCTTGAACATTTCCCCACGGCGCATCCCCGTGAACAGGGCGGTCTTCATGATGTTCGCGGCCTGAATACACGTGTCCTCATCCATGGTCTTGAGCAGCCGGGCAAGCTCATCCGGGTTCAAGTCTTCCGTCTTTTTGTTGTTCAACCGGGGAAGCTCCACGACAAAGCTCATGCCCTTGCACACCCCCTTGCGCTCCCCGTATTTGACGATGCGCTGAAGCAAGGCCAGAGCGTGGCGGGCAGTCTGGGGGGAAACCTTCTTGAGCAGCCGCATGCGCAGGCGGTCCACCTCGAAGGGATGGATGGTGTGGGGTTCCTTGTTCGCAAACGCCGGGGCCAGGTAGAGGCGGAACCGGCCTTCATCGGACTTCACGCCCCGGTAATCGTGCTTGGCGGCCTTGTATTCTTCCCACAGGCGGCCAACTGTCCAGCGGTCAGCCTCGGCTTGTTTTTCTGCCTGGGCTTGCTCCCGGCGCTCAGTGTTGGATTCTTCCTTGCCCTCCAGACGCCGCGCCCGGATTCCCGATGCCTTGGCCGGGGTCATATCGTCCTGGAATTGCCGCCCGGCCTTTTCCTCGATCAACTTCCCGTCGCGGCGATACCGGATGTAGTACACGCGCTCAATCGCTCCCGTGGGTGACTTCGCTTCGATGTAGGTGACTCCGGCATACTTGGTCTTGATCCGTTTGGCGGCTGGCATGTTCGCTCCCTTGTGCGCTTCGGCTGGGAGAGGCCGAAGGGATTTCTTCCCCACACTCTTCCCCACAACCAAGGCGAAAATAGGGGGTAGGCTGGAGAAGTCAAGAGAAAAGAAAATCAATGATTATAGGAGATATAGCGGTATGAGCGTAACCCGGAGAAACCATGCTCTAGGGCCTTCTAAGCCGACGGTCTGGGGTTCGAATCCCTACTGGCGCACCAAGAAAATCGAGGGGTTAGGTCGTTTGACCTAACCCCTTTTTTGGGCTGGATAACCTGGCGGGATAACATCCCGGCCAACTTGCCGATTTTACAGATGATTTTCAGTACCGTTTATGCCGATGCTCCCCCGAGTGCCTGATGCTTCCCAATGGTGCGGCGTTTTTCATCTCCCATCAGGTGATAATAGCAGTTCGCGGTCATATGCACTGAGGCTGACCTTTTCCCTAAAAGGTATCCCAGTTATGAGTTCGTGACTTCGGCCAAGGAGGTCGTGGTCATGAGGAAGAGCCGTTTCACCGAAGAGCAGATCATTGGGATTCTCAAGCAGGCCGAGGCAGGCGTAGCCGTGGCTGAGCAGTGCAGGCAGAACGCTATATCCGACGCGACGAATGCCTCAACGCGCGCATGTTCACGAGTCTCACGGAAGCCAGGGAGGTCATCGAATCGTGGCGGCAGGACAACAATACCCTGCGCCCGCAGAGTTCACTTGGCGGTATGAGCCCCGAGGAATTCAGAAGAGCCTTAAAAAGGGAAAACCTGAAAGAGCAGAGTCCGAACTTATCCTTGGTATACCCGGTGAGCCAGGTAAGGTCACCGGACTGCTGCTTGCGTCTCAAGCATACTTACTTTATCTACGAACGCGCCGGATTTATCACGCTCAGGGCACTGCCAATTTCAACGAGCTTCAGCTTAAAAACGCATTTTATTCAGAAACACCGATTATCGCATAATAATTCTAGCGTTCTCAAGCATAGGGTACAATAACAATGCATATTGGCTCAAAACGACCTTACACGTCTCATTTGTCGTTTGAACCTTTGATAGGCGTGTTGGCTTTGTCAATCTCTCTCTGTGTACCTGTACTCCATATACACGGATTTGTAGTTCCAATATTGTTGGTAATAGCATTTGCTGCTGCATTTTGTGCATTACTGAGCAAATTCCCCATTTCTCCCCTTGCTTACAAAGGGCTGGGCTGGGGGGGGGTGGCCTATACCGCCCTTCTTCTTGCCGGGCCCGCTGCGGACGCTGCGCATCAAGCGCTGGTGGTTCTAGCCAATCCCTATGGCATCAATCCCATGGAAGGGGAACAAGCCTTAAGGATCTGGCTTGTAGCCCACGGGCGCACGGTCTATTCTTCTATGAATGACAACCCATACTTGGCCACGGTTTACCCCCCTCTCTTCTACGTGGCTTCTACACCATTCGTCTGGTTCGGCCTAAAACCTCTACTTGCTGGGCGACTTATCAGCTCATTTTCAGCTATCGTTGTATTTCTAACAGCAGCATGCTGGACAAAAAAGCGTACAGGGAGATTAATTACTGCAGCACTCGTCGCTCTAGCGCTTGCTGGTCACCGTTATGGGTTTGAATACGCTCATCTCTGCAGAGTAGACTTCTTATCATGGGCGTTGTTTTTCACCAGCATAGTGTTCATTCTTAAGGCATTGGACAATAATTTCGGACGTGGAAGAAAATTTTTCCTCGTAGCTGCCATCCTCATGCTAGCAGCGGTTTTCACTAAACAACAAATAGCACTGTATGCAGGCGGTTTAGTTCTTTGGATTATAGTTTTTCGTCGTGACCGTGTATATGATATGCTTTTGTATTTTATTATTCCAGCCCTATTGGCAGGTGTTGCTGCATTCGGATTCCTGCATTATATTCTCGGCAATGATTTCTTTATAAACGTCATCTTGTACCCCAAGAGAATGTCTGCAGATTCCATGGGCAACACCACGGCATCCATGATTATCCGGCTTGGAGACTTCTATAGACAGAACATCGTCCTGATCCTTTTATGGGTAACCCACCTATGCTATAGTGCTATTCGTCGCAAAATTTCTCCCTTAGACTTTACGCTTTTATGCAACCTGCCAATTTTAATTCTTTCACTCCGCTGGTACGGTGCAGATGCAAACTACTTTATAGGTCCTGTAATAATACTCTATTGCGGAATTGCCGAATCGCTTACTGACCTCTGGGAAAGACCTTTTGGCCGGGCTTTAGTACTGGGAGCACTTGTATTTATTACTGTACCAGGACCAATTTCATTCGATCGATGGTCCGCACCTATCGCTACCCAGAAACAAAGATCAATCAAACAAGAGGCTCTGGGCGCGGCCATGAACCAGGCAGAAGGAAACGCATTGGTAGAAAGCGAATCAGGATATCTCGCCCTGGATTCCCGCGCCACATATTTCGACGGCATAGAACTTAACATCTTTGAACGGGCATTCTCGTGGGATATGACCGCCTCAAAACTTTTTACCGACGTCAGCAAAAGGCGCTTCGCGCGGATAATCGAAGGTTCTGGATTTATACCACAAAAGTTCCGTGAGGTTATGGAGCACAACTACACTCTCCAAATGGAGGTAGATGGAACGCGTATTTATGTTCCCCGTGACCTCGATGCCATCTTAACCGTTACCGATGCGAACACTGTAACAACATCGGATCCCGGACTTTCTGCATCAATCCGTCTCGTTAACGCCAAAAAGGCTCCTGACGAAGACTGCCTGACTCCTTACGGAGCCCCCGAAGCCCGTGTGATGGTTGAAATACATAGCGAACGTCCTATAAAAGCCCTTTCCGTGCTCTTCTTCCCGCGTATTAACCAGGGGATTGGCAACGGCTTCGCCTTGGAAGGACGGATAGGTGATGGACAAATGCAAGGCCTTTACGCCCTACCAGGCAATGGCAGTAAAGAATGGACGCCCATCGGCGGCATACGCCAAGAAGCTCGACTGGTTGGCTCAGGACATCAGGCAGAGCTTTACTTCATTCTGCGGAACAGTGCACAGCTCTGGCTTGAAACTCAAAACCCCATGCGCATTTTTGTTGCTTACCAATAACATACGGCTGACGGACTGTGTTCATACATAAGGAGCAATGCACCTTGAACGGCCTAGTACAGCTAACGATATTTACAAACCGCTGGCACTATAAACATAATAACACTGCGACAAAATCCTTATTGACCATGGAAATGTATAGCCTTAAATATTATGAGTTGAGCAGATGGAGGAAGAAGACGTCAACAAGTAAGACTTCTGACAACCATGACAATGTCAACGATGAAAAAACTCTTTAATACGAGTTTTAATAAGATTAACAAGAAACTCAACTATGGCGTCAGCTCGGACAAATGACTTCCGATCTTCATTACGGTGAAATATTGTAGACACCTCTTCAATTTTTGCCTTACAATTTCTTGTTTTTATAACAATTTCGGCATCCAAAAACCAATCATCTGATGTGAGGTTTAACTTGCTATAGAGTTCCCGGCTGAGAGCCTTTGGCTTTGAATTTACATCACGAACGCCACAGCCGGGAAAGAGAATACGAAAGATAACATTGTAGAGAGCACTATTGACTACACGAGCGATTCCGTCTCTCCGCTCTTTCCTGTAGGTCATGGCAAGATCGCACTGCTTCTCCTGGAAGAGGCGTAACACCTTTGGCACATCCATTGCGGGCATCTGCCGGTCACCGTCAATAAGTACAAGCACATCACCGGACGCGACTGCAAGCCCCATACGAGCGTCCCAGCCCATCATACCCTGCTTTTCCAACGTCAACGCCTTTATCCGTGGCGATTGTAAGGCGATACGCCGTACAATTTCAGGAGTATCATCAGCGTCACCCTTATTGTAGTTCCCTACAAGCACGATCTCCCAGTCATTTGTAAACGTCTCAACTGCATCAATTATCTGACTAGTAAAAGTCTCGGCTTCTACGCCGCTTTTATAACAAAGAATAACTACAGAAACGTTAGGCATCAAGGAGTTCCTTACTGTATTTATATTTCAACAGGCAACAACTATGAAATAATATTTTCGCATTAGATTCCGCAAAATCATTCATCAAAGGCCTTATCCTTTTTAGGCAAGGATGTTGAGGATAAATTGTTATGTAAACACCCTTGAAACGCATGAAAATGTCACACTGATGTCGATTCTTGAACAAAATGAAAACGTACATTTCTCCTAGCCAGCATTATGTATTTTGCCGCATGTTCACTAGGTTTAGCGAGGCATCAACAACAGCATTCAGGTGATCGATCCCTTGAAAAGGTGGTCGGTTACGCGTCGGATTGCCTTGCTAACTAAAGAGTTACGTCGTGGTGGATCTCCATAACCATGTTCAAAGATATAGCATCCTGTTAGATTTGAAAAGTATATCTTGCCTGAGAAATCCAGCCGCTGTATTCGCGGCCAAAAATGTTCTTCAATATTATGCGGTAGACCCGCTCAACGCGCCTATGGTTTCCCCCCCCTTGCGGAGCAAGAGCCCGCGCAAGCGAGGACTTCCTTGAGCACCTGGTTGTCCAGCGCCAATTCGGCAACGCGGCGCTTGAGTCGCAGGCTTTCCTCTTCCAGGCTCCGAAAGCGGCGCGCTTCAGCCACTTGCAACCCGCCAGACTTGCTGCGCCACCTGTAGAACCTCGCGTCGGATATCGCACTCTGCCTGCACAACTCAGCCACGGATACGCCTGCCTCAGCCTGCTTGAGAATCCCAATGATCCGCTCTTCGGTGACACGGCTTATCCTCATGACCACGACCTCCCTGGTCGAAGTCACGAAATCATCATTGAGATTCCTTTTGATGGAAAGGTCAATCCAAGACAGGGCTGACTTGCCGTTATGATGCTTCAACGTCAACGATTTTTCGTAGCGTCAATCCCAGGACTTCCTTTATCCCTTGTCTTTGAATGCTTGCATCGGAATACCCCCTGCGGTAGATAGCCTCACAATAGACTTTCAGGAAGAGCTCTTTAGCGAAGGCCCTGGTCGTGACGAATAACTACACGCCCCCTCACTGGACTTCACGCAAGCTAACCGCACTATGCCTTAACATTTTGGGTAATCACCATGAACTACACTGACGACGAAAATTTATTAACGAACGCCTCATACAACCACAAGCTACCTAGCCGTGAGTTTGTCGATGATCGCCACAAATTTTGGAAACTTTTTTTTGATAAAGCTTTGTTTTGTACACCGTTTTCCTGCTCTAATTACTCTGAGAACAAAAACACGCTTGATAAACTTGTTTTCCCTTTTTCTAGTTTTTGTATTTTTTTTGTTATTTGTAAAAAAGACTCACACTGGGTTGAGATGACGATTGATAATGATGACAAACGCGGCAACATACTATTTAACTCAATTTATCCGCAAAAATATGACTTTGAATCAGAAGTCAAAAGAAAACTGAGTTGGGACATTTCCAGACCAGGACGTCCTTCCTCTATAGTTGGAATACTCCCTTACAAATTTGGTTTTAATTGTATTGCACAGTGGGAGCACATCTGTTCACATTTAATCGACTCCTTTGGACTCTTCCACCACGCAATCACATACAGAACTAAAAACCTCGGTTTTACAATTTGATTTATTTCAGCAGATAAACTATGTCTAATGCCATTGCAGGCAACCAACTCATACCGTTTCCAATTGATGCCCTTTCAAATATTGCCACTAACTTTGAGACACTCTTTTCCAGACCGAAAAGGCCGGGGAGTGATCCCCCGGCCCATAATTAACAGAAGTAATTTTCTATGCTCGTCGTGGATGGATTTCCCAGCCACAGAACAAGCATCCTGCTGTTACACTTTTTTCTCCCAATTGCGGAGAGCAAGTTTGAATGCAGCAACAGCGTATGTGTCACAGTCTTCACAGTCACCATCATGCGGCGGGGAATTGAGTTTCTCCCTCACCTCGTCGCCAGTAATGGCCCATGCGGAGTTAACATCCTGTCCTTTGACTATGGACATCAACATATTCAGACAAAGCTGACTGTATTGACACTCCGCAGTAGCTCCAACATCCACGATGATGTCATCCTCAACGAGGATTTGCACTTCAATTGGACGTTTACAAAACGCACTTCCGTAGACTGACTTGGCAGAAAACTTTTCAAGAGGAGCTATTATGCTCTTCTTTGTTTGTTCTTCGCTAGACATATGCTCTCCGTTATACAAGCATGCCCGCTTGCCGTATCATTGAAATACTCGTTTAGAACTGCAAAACCATGTTGCGTACAGTATGAACCTAACAAGTCATACGCTTTACAATGAGACACTGCTGAATCATCGCAAACTACATGGCTATACAATGTAATACCTTTCAACACTACTTGCGCGGAACACCCAGGGCGATAAGAATGTCCCACATGGTAATAACGCCAACAAGAGTGTTGCCGTCTATCACAGGAAGCCCTGCGACGTTTTTCTCATCCATCAACTTCGCGATGGCACTCAGCTCATCAGTAGACTTCGCAGCGATGAGGTCTGTATTCATGATATCCGAAACTTTGATCTTGGCGGCGTCAGAACCTGCGGCAACGACCTTAGAGATCATGTCACGCACCGTGACGGCACCGTAGGCACCCTTTGAGGAATCGATATCTATCATCAGACGGCGCACGTTGTTTTCAGCCATCAGCTTCATGGCCACGGCAGCCGACTCATCTTTCTTCACGAACATAACTCTTTTAGACATCGCATCCTTAACGATCATGACGGACTCCTCGGAATTTTCGCGTTGTTCAACCAGCGGCAAATGCCGAAAGCACCCAAGAATATGTCTTTATCTTCTAACTCTTATACACGACTTAAGACATATCCAACATGTTTATTCCCATCTAGCCCTTTTGAAATTCCCGACGTTATTAGCGTAACACTGTTTAAAAACATTTTCTTGAGCCAGCGTCGCGTGTGGAAGAATCACCCGATACTCACCGACTCTTTTCTCCATTTAGCAAAGGCCGTGCCGTAAACGCTCAACTTCAATACGCTAAAATTATTGACAATAATCATTACGCTGGACAATTCTCTACGCCACGGTGTCAGCTTTCTTTATATATTGCCAAGCATAAAGAAGGGTTGGCCACATTGAATGCGCCTACACCATTGTACCCAGAACACGACGCAGTTTCCTCGCAATGTGCTGCAAGACAGGTTGTACGAACCCTCGAAACCATTGGTTGCAACCCAACCGCTTGCAATGGTTGTATTTCACCAAATCTTAGCGGGGATGAAAAGTCCTTGGCGGACTCTTCCATCCCCGCTCGCCTTGCCAGTACCCCTTCGCCCGTATCTTATTTCTCCCGCCCGAAGGGCCAGGCCATTATCCCCCCCTCCATCACCACGACATTGTCGTACCCCTTGGCTTCGAGAATACGCTGGGCCTCGTACCCTCGCATGGAAACCTTGCAGTAGGATACAATGCGGGCGTTTTTATCCGCTGGCAGATCCTTCATACGGCTGCGCAACTGGCCAA
>JBBRUD010000052.1:0-28321 GCA_038248065.1 Desulfovibrionales bacterium
CGGGGGGCCATTGGCCCCCCGGCGGGAGGGTCCAGGGAGGGCAGAGCCCTCCCTGGCCGCCGGAGGCTCTTCGTCTTCCTCTGCCTACTCTTCTTCCAAACTTGAAACATCCCCCCGCGCCGTGCCCATCTCTTCTGCTTTCAGGAGCCGACGCATAATCTTGCCGCTTTTGGTGTGGGGCAGGTTGTCGCGGAAACTGACGGCCTTGATGACAACGAAGGGGCCGAGTTCGCGGTGCACGTGGTTGGTCAGGGACTTCATGAGGGCTTCCTCGCTCTCGAAATCCTTTTCCCAGTTGTCGGTGCGCACCACGAAGCATTTGGCGGCCTCGCCCTTGATGGGGTCGGGTACGCCGATGACCGCCGCTTCGGTGACGGCCCGGTGGCCCATGAGGGCGGCCTCCACTTCGGCTGGCCCGATGCGGTGGCCGCCGATGTTCAGCACGTCGTCGGCCCGGCCCTGGAACCAGAAGTAGCCGTCTTCGTCCTTGCGGGCCACGTCGCCCGCGAAATACACGCCGGGGATCTTCTCCCAATAGGCCTTCTTGTAGCCCTCGTCGTCGTTCCACAGAGTGCGGGCCATGGCTGGCCAGGGTTTGGTGATGACCACGAAGCCGCCCTTTTCCGGCCCGGCCGGATTGCCCAACCGGTCCACCACGTCAACAGAGACGCCGGGCAGCGGACGGCCGGTGGAGCCGGGCTTCAGAAGCGAGATGGGCAGCGGCGAGACCATGAACATACCGGTTTCGGTCTGCCACCAGGTATCGAGCACCGGGCACTCGCCCCGCCCGATGTATTTGTGGAACCACACCCAGGGCTCCGGCCCGATGGGTTCGCCCACGCTGCCCAGCAGCCGCAGGGTGGAGAGGTCGTGCCTGCGGGGGTATTGCCCGCCGTAGCGCATGAGCATGCGGATGAGGGTGGGGGTGGTGTAGAGGATGGTCACGCCGTAGCGGGCCACGATGGACCACAAACGGTCCGCCTGGGGATACAGGGGATGGCCTTCGTAAAGCACTACAGTGGTTCCGGCCATGAGGGGGCCGAAGACCACGTAACTGTGGCCGGTGATCCAGCCGGGATCGGCGGTGCACAGGTAGAGGTCCGTGGGTTTGACGTCCATGACCCAGCGGTAGGTGGCGTGCACGCCCACCATGTAGCCGCCGTGGGTGTGCAGGAGCCCCTTGGGCTTGCCCGTGGCCCCGGAGGTGTACAGCAGGAAAAGCGGATCTTCGGCGTCCATGACCTCGGTGGCGCACTGGGGGCGTTCCTGGCGCACCAGGTCTTCGTAGCGCAGGTCGCGGGGTTCGCTCATGTCGGCGTCCACTCCGGCGCGGGCCACCACGATGACGGTCTCGGTGGAATCGGCGTCCTGGCCGAAGAGGGCTTCGTCCACAATGGATTTCAGGTTGATCACCCGACCGTTGCGGTAGAAGCCGTCAGCCGTGACGATGACCTTGGGGCGGCAGTTTTCAATGCGCTCGCGCAGCGACCGGGAGGAATACCCGGCAAAGACCATGGTCTGCACCGCGCCGATTTTGGCGGCGGCCAGCATGGTGATGACTGTTTCCGGAATGGGCGGCAGATAGATGAGGATGCGGTCGCCCTTGCCCACGCCGATGCCGCGCAAGGCGTTGGCCAGCCGGTTCACCTCACGGAAAAGCTCGTAGTACGTGTATTTGCGGCATTCGCCGGATTCGCCCTCCCAGACCAGGGCGAGCTTATTCTTGTTAACCGTAAGGATGTGGCGGTCCAGGGCGTTGTGCACCAGATTGCACTTGCCCCCGACGAACCACTTGTAGAACGGCGGATTGGAGTCGTCGAGCACCTGGTTCCATTTCTCGAACCAGTCCATCTCGGCGGCCTGTTCCTCCCAGAAGAGGAGGTAGTCCAACTCGGCCAGGGCGGTGGCGGCTTTGAGTTCCGTCTGCCCCATATTGGCCTCGCGGACTACGTGGGGCAGGGGGCGAAAAACCCGCTCTTCCCGCAACAAGGCGTCAACGAGCCCATTTTCCATGCGAACTCCCGGCGTATCCCAACACGACGCGCCAGCAAGGGCCGCGTCCGTCTCCCCCTATCACGGGGGTCCGGGGGGGCGTTGCCCCCCCGGCGGGGGTTTGGGGGCGGAGCCCCCCTCTTCTTCTCTTGTCGCTCATAATCCCAACACCTGCTTCAACTCGCCTATCCGGCGTCTGCTGATGGGCAGTTCGATGCGCGTTTTGCCCTGGGTGCGCAGCATGAAGGCTCCGCCGGGCAGGCTGGCGATCTCGGTGACCGCCTCCAGGTTGACCAGAAATTTACGATGCACCCGGAAGAAACCGTGTGGCCCCAGCCGCTCCTCCAGGTTCTTGAGCCGATAGGACGTAAGGTACTTCTGCTGGGCGGTGTGCACGAAGGAATAGTCTTCGTAGGCCTCCACGAAAAGCACCTGGGTGTAGGGCAACAGCAGGGTGCGCCCGTCCAAGGTGATGGGCAGCTTTTCGATATCCAGGGCCTTCTTCTTGTGGCTCAGGTCCCAGGCCTGCTTCAGGGCGCTGATGAGGGGGCCTTCCTCCTCTTCGTTCACGGGCAGTTGCAGGGTCTCTCCGTCTTCCTGGGCGCTGGCCGAACGCTCCTCGATCCAGGCCCCGGAGGGCTGGGCCTGCCGGAAGCCCGGCGACACGGTTTTGAGCCGTTGCAGGGTGAGCAACAGGCGCTCCTGGGGCACGGGCCAGACCAGATAATCCGCCGCGCCCAGCTCAAAGGCCTTGTAGGCGCTGGCCTCGTCCTGGGCCAGGATGACCAATGCGGGTTTGTCCCGGCGGCCCGATAGCATCTGGACCAGTTCCAGCCCGGAGACCGAGCCGGGAAGTTCAAGCCCCACGAAGAACACGCCGTAGGCGATGGCTTCGAGCATTTCCAGAGCCTCGAAGGCCGAGGCCGCCTCGCCCAACACGCGCAGAAATTCCCCCCCCGCGAGGCTCTGCCTCAGCTGGGAGCGGACAAGCGGGTCGGCATGGACGATGAGCGTCTTGACCGGCGGCATGGCGAAGGCCCTCTCTTTCCGCAAGCGTGCGAAACAGCGGTTTCCAACGTGGTAGCCGCAAATTGCCTGTCACGGCAAGGGGGTGGCGGACAAATTCGGTAGAGAATCCGGTGGACGGCGCGAGGGATTCGACGAACGGAGGGTGATGGGGAAGTTTTTCAACGATCTTCCCACATAGCCCTATATAGGGCGCATTTTTTTCGCGCCTGCATATGTTTGGCAACAATCCGGCCAGCGCTCGGGGATCATAGCGCCTTCACAGGAAGGCTTTCCACGCGCCCAAGGGCGTTCAGCAGCCGATTCGGCTCTCAACCGGCAACAAGCCGGTACGGCAAGAGGCCCGCCCCCCGCGAGGGGGGCCTTGCAACATACTAACTCCTCGTTATGAGGAGTAACAATGAGCGAACGAGCAAACGACCCCACGTTCACTGGATACAACTGGACAGACACCATGTGGCGAAAAACCTTCGGACAGCAAACACCCGGCGGTACGGGCACGCAGGGTGCCCAACCCACATACCAGCAATACCCGACGCCCCGGTACGACTCCCCCGGCTGGACCCCGTGGCAGCGGGAAGTCAACGGAAGGCTTCAGGCCATAGGCGCAGGCAATGTGTTTGACGGCATCGCCCCGCACTTCAGCGAGCGCTACAAACCGGGCTTTGATCCCAATGTGATGTCGCCTTCGGCGAATTCCCCGCTCAGCTTGCCGGGCATGTCGGCGGTACTGACAAATACGCCCATACTGAAGCAAACTCCCATACCCATTTTGGGACCGTTTGCCGGGATGGCCTCTGCCGAAGACATCTTGGAAAAGGCCGTGGGCAAGCAGATCTGGGACAGGTCCGACCCAGACCAAACTGAGCGATGGTGGATGGAGAACACGGACTAACCTGCGGGCGGCGGTTATGCCGCCGCCCGTTTTTGTGGCTTCATGTCAATAGTGACATTGACAATTCATCCAAAATCAGTAGGCTGGCTGCATGATTAAATACCTTGCCGAGTTTTTTGAATGGCTAATCGAGATATGGAAAAAACCATACAAAGAGGATTTTTTCTGCTCACTCGTTATGGACATATTTGGATTGCTAAGTATTCTTGCGGTTCTTTTCACGGGAGTCACCAAATGCATGAACACCGCCCTTCACCGCGACACCCCGCCAAAGATTGAGCAGGCAGCGCCAGCCGGGTGCAGCGAACAAGCAGCGCCCGCACCCAAGCCGCCGTGAGCCATCAAGAAGAGTTTCGAAGCCGACCGTTCAGCCTCGTCAACCCATTTTTGTGGTGTCTATCTGGACACTTCTTCTGTTAACCAGGTTGGCACTATGATAAAATACCTTGCTGAGTTCCTGGTTTGGTTTGTGGAAACAACTAGAAAGAGATATAAAGAAGATTTGATTTGCTCATTCATGATCGACGCATGGACAGTTTTGACCCTTCTTGGTCTCCTCCTTATGGGAGTCGGCAGATGCATGAACACCGCCCTTCACCGCGACACCGCGCCAGGAATAGAGCAGGCTGTTCCAGCCGAAGACAATGGTCAGGCAGTGCCCCTTCCCAAGCAGCCGTGAGTCCGTGGTAGTCCGAAACAAACTCTCCGATTTGAGCAGGGCCGGTTTATTGCGTCTCCGGTGGACATCTTTTGGGTTCGGCAAATTCCATTTATGATAAAGGCACTAAAGAATTTTTTCGTGTGGTTGATTGATGAACGAAGAAAAGGCTATAAAAAATAGTATCTTGCTTCATTTGTCAACGAAGCGCTGATCGTCCTCTGGATTCTTGGACTCCTCTTTATGGGGGCAACCAAATGCATGAACACCGCCCTTCACCGCGACAACCCACCCAAAATCGAACAGGCCGCGCCACTTCCCAAATCGCCCTGACGAGCCCTTGGCTTCGGGCGTGGCTGCTCCGCCTCACCCATCTGCCCCACGCCCCCCCTTGCGCAGCCGGGCAAAATGTTTCAGGAGATGCGCGCAGGAAGTATCCAGACCATACCCACCGCTTCCAGACGCAACATCACCACCATGAAAGACATCGCCCAATTCCTTTCCGGCTTCAAAGAGTTCCAGCAGACCTACTTCTGCGCCGAAAACACCTTTTTCGAAGACTTGAAAAAAGGCCAGGCCCCCAAGGCGCTGGTCATCGCCTGTAGCGACGCGCGGGTCGATCCGGCCATCCTCATGGGCTGCGAGCCCGGCGACATCTTCGTGGTGCGCAACGTGGCCAACCTGGTGCCTCCCTACGAAGACACCTCCGGCCACCACGGCGTCAGCGCCGCCCTTGAATACGGGGTGAAAATACTTGCGGTCGAGCATATCATCGTGCTGGGGCACTCCCACTGTGGCGGCATCCAGGCGCTGATGTCCCCGGGCCGCAAGGCGCTGGGCGAATTCATCGCCCCGTGGGTGAACATTGCCGAACACGCCTTGCAGCGCGTTGAGGAGCAATTCTCCGGCAAGCCGGACAACGTCAGATGCAGGGCCTGCGAGCTGGCCTCCATTCTGGTGTCCATCGACAACCTGCTGACGTTTTCGTGGATAGCCGAAAAGGTGGACGCCCGCGCCCTGTACGTACACGGCTGGTACTTCGACATGGAAAGCGGCGAGCTGCTGAGTTACCTGCCCGAGACCAAATCCTTCGAGACCATCGTTTCGCGCTGCGGGCTGTAAAACAGCCCGCAGCGCTCATCCCGTCACTGGGCCGCAGCGGGCCCGGGCTTCTTCAAGGACTGTTGGATCAGGGCCTCATCGATCAGCGCCTGCAAAGTCTTCAAAGGCATTGATCCGGCATATATTGTTCCGTTGATGACCACGCAGGGAACCGCGTTGAGCCCTGCACGGACGCCTTCCTCCACTTCCTTCTCCACCTGCTGCCGGGTGGCATGGGAGTCGAGACACTGCCGGAACTTTGCCGTGTCAAGCCCCAGGCTCCCGGCGATGGCCTCCAGCGACTCGGGGGTGAAGTCTTCTTGATACGCGAACAGGGCGTCCTGGTATTTCCAGAAGGCGTCCTGTCCGGCTGCGCACTGTGCGCCTTCGGCCGCGATTTCCGCGTCCTTGTGCATCGGCAGCGGGAAGTTCTTGAACACCCAGCGCACCTTGTCGCCGTAGAGCTTCATGGCTTCCTGCACCACGGGGTGGTGTCTGCGGCAGGCCGGGCACCGGAAATCGGTATAGGCATACACGGTCACAGGCGCAGTCTCCGGGCCGAGAACCTGGCTGTCTCCCGGGGTGATCTCAGCGGTTATACGCGGATCTTCAGGAGCGCTCGCAGGAACGGCGGGACGGCCCGGACCGTTTGCGCCCGCCGTGGGCTGCTGGAAATACTGCCAGAGAGGTATCCTGTTCTCTCGCCCCAGCAGGACCGCGGAGACCATGAAGCCCAGCAGGGCAAGCGCCAGGAACTGCCAGAAGTTCTTGGCGCGCAGGAGTGCGACGGCCAGCACCACCACAACCACGGCGTTGCCCAGACAATAGACGCACACAACGCCAAGCTGGGCCATTATCGCCACCAGGGTGATTTCCACCCCGATAGCGATGGAGACCAGCCAGATCAGCCCTTCCCCGGCAAAGAGGGCGCTTGCCGCCAGCACGACGTAAAAGCCCGCTCCCCAGCCCCAGACGGGAAAGCCCCAGAGCGTAAACTTCGCCGTCTCCCGGCAGCCGTCGGAAAAACCGGTGCATATGGATTGCAGCCAGGCGACATGCTCGCTGGCCCCGGAAAGGCCGGCCAGCACCAACCCTGTCAGGCTTGCCCACAGCAGAAGAGTATCTTTTTTAGGGTATTGCACAAAGCTCCTTGCGAACCGTCACTTCCAGACGAGGTGGTACACTCACGGGAATATTGCCCCAAGTACCGACGCCCGTCCGGGATGGATTGGCTTCTCTCTCAAGAATACCCAAGAACTGCAAGGGAGCGCCTCACAGGCGATTGCAACCCCACCGTCACTCCAGGCCGGTTAAACGGCCTTTTCTTTCGGGTGAGCGGCGGGGCAAAAAACCGTTCACCGGCCACGCATTTCATTCCAACCGCTCGCCGAAACACCCCTTTTTTTTTGGTTTGCGGGGTGTACAAGGGCATTGTCACCGCCTTGGCGCGCTTGGCGGTTCTGACGCAACCTATTTTGATCTGGAGGTGTACCATGCAGCCTGGGCAGCCCCGCCACGGTATCGACGAAGCAGCCTTTGCGGAGTTGGTGCGCAAGAAATGGACGATTTCCCTGATTCTTACGGCCATCATGCTGGTCGTCTATTATGGGTTCATACTGGTACTGGCCTTTGAAAAGCAGATTTTCGCCCAAAAGATCGGCGAAACCATGACCCTTGGCATCCCGGTGGGTCTCGGAGTTATCCTGCTGGCCTGCCTGCTCACGGGCATCTATGTGCGCTGGGCCAATTCCACGTATGACAGCTCGGTGAATTCCATCATCGAGAACATGAGGAAATAATCCATGAACACCATGACCTTCTCCCTCGGCCAGCCGAACATGACCTCCATCATCTTCTTTCTGCTGTTCGTGGCCTTCACCCTGATGATCACCTACTGGGCGGCCAAAAAATCCAAAACCGCCTCGGACTTCTACGCCGCAGGGCGTTCGGTCACCGGTTTGCAGAACGGCATGGCTCTGGCTGGCGACTACATGTCCGCAGCATCCTTCCTGGGTATCGCCGGACTGGTGTCCCTCAAAGGCTACGACGGGCTGATCTACTCCATCGGCTTCCTGGTCGGCTGGCCCCTGATCATGTTCCTCATCGCGGAGCCCTTGCGCAACCTGGGCAAGTACACCTTCGCCGACGTGGTGGCCTACCGCCTGCGGCAAAAGCCCATCCGCATCGCGGCCTCCTGCGGCTCGCTCATGACCGTGGCCTTCTACCTGATCGCCCAGATGGTGGGAGCGGGATCGCTGGTGCACATGGTGTTCGGCCTGCCCTATGAACTGGCCGTGTTCATCGTGGGCGTGGTGATGATCGCCTACGTGCTCTTCGGCGGCATGCTGGCCACCACCTGGGTGCAGATCATCAAGGCCATGCTGCTCTTGGGCGGCGCGTCGGTTATGGTGTTCATGGTGCTCATGAAGTTCGGTTTCGATCCCTCCAATCTGTTCCAGCAGGCCGCCAAGATGGCCGGGCAGAAGGTTCTGGAGCCGGGCGGGCTGGTGTCCAACCCTTGGGACGCCCTGAGCCTGGGCATGGCCCTGATGTTCGGCACAGCCGGGCTGCCCCACATCCTCATGCGCTTCTACACCGTTCCCGACGCCCAGCAGGCCCGCAAGAGCGTGCTCTACGCCACGGGATTCATCTCCTACTTCTACATCCTTACCTTCATCATCGGCTTCGGCGCCATGGTGCTGGTGGGGCAGGACGTGATCACCACCTTCGACAAGGGCGGCAACATGTCCGCGCTGCTTCTGGCCGAAGTCACCGGCGGCACCGTGTTCCTGGGCTTCATCGCGGCTGTGGCCTTCGCCACCATCCTGGCCGTGGTGGCCGGGCTCACCCTGGCGGGCGCGGCCACGTTCTCCCATGACCTCTACGTCAACGTGTTCAAGAGCGGCAAATCCACTGAAGAAATGGAAGTGCGCATGGCCAAGCGGGCCACCGTGGCTCTGGGCATCCTGGCCATGGGCCTGGGCATCGCCTTCAAGGGCCAGAACGTGGCCTTCATGGTGGGCCTGGCCTTCGCCATCGCGGCCAGCGGCAACTTCCCGGCCCTGTTGATGTCCATTCTGTGGCGCAGGCTCTCCACCGTGGGCGCGACCGCCAGCATCGTCACCGGCTCCGTGCTGGCGGTGGGACTCATCCTCATCTCCCCCACCGTGTGGGTGAGCGTGTTCGGCTTCAAGACGGCCATCTTCCCCTGGAAAAACCCGGCCCTCATCTCCATGACCGCTTCCTTCATCGCCGGATATATCGGCTCCGTGCTGTGCCCCGATGCCGAAGGCAGCGAGCGTTACGAAGAGCAGAAGATCCGCAATTACCTCGGCGTGGGTACGGAATGAACGTGAGCGGCGACACCTTCCTGGGCCAGACCGTGGGCACGCTCCCCCTGCGGGCCCCGGTCTTCGTCCCCCCCGGAACACCGGTGGCCCAAGCGGCGCGCGCCATGCACGCCGCGCGGGCCACCGCCTGCCTGGTGGGCGCTCCCGACCGCCTGGATGGCATTCTGACCGAGCGCGATCTGGTGCGGGCCGTGGCCGAAGGGCGCGACCCCGCACTGCCGGTGGAAACCCTCATGAGCCGTGGCGTGGTCTGCGTGGGTCTGACCGAACTGGTGGCCGAAGCCACCCTGCGCATGGTGCGCCACGCCATCCGCCGCGTGGCCGTCACCGGAGCGGATGGCCGCTGCCTGGCCATTCTGGAAGAGCACGACATGCTCGCCGCCCGCACCGACAGCCCCGTGGCCCTGGCCGTGGAGACAGGCCGCGCCCCGGACGCAAAGGCTCTGCGCCGGGCGCACGACAAGCTGGCCAAGGTGGCTGCGGTATGGATGGACGAAGGCGTGAGCGTGGAAGGCGTAGGCAGCCTGGCCGCCGGACTGCGCGACCAACTGCTTATCCGGGCCGCGCAACTGGCGCTGGCCCCCACAGACGCGACAGCAGGCACCATGGTGCCATCCGGGGTCCCATCCGGGGCCACCCTCGGGCCGGACGTTCAAGACGCCGAGGGAGCCTCTGGCCGGTTTGGCGGACTGGGCCCGTCAGGGCCGCAGCATGACGGGGAGTCCCCTTCAGTGAACCGCACGCCAGACCCCGGCCCCCTGGCCCTGGCCGTGCTCGGCAGCGAGGGCAGGCGCGAACAATACCTGGCCACGGACCAGGACAACTGCTTAATCCTCGGCCCCGGCGCTGACGACGCCCTCGCCACCGCCTTTGCCGTCCGCATGCTGGCCATCCTGGCCGGAGCCGGGCTGCCCCCCTGCCCCCACAAGGTGACGGTGGACAATCCCGAATGGCGCATGTCCCTGGCCGACTGGCGCGACCGAATAGAGGCCATGGCCAGGGAGCCCGGCTCCCAGGCAGTGCTGGCCCTGTCGCTCATGGCCGACATCCGCCACGTGTACGGCGACGAAACGCTGGTACAGGATTTTCGCCAACACCTCATCCACTGCGTCCGGGAACATACCATGGCCCTTCGGCTCATGGCCCGCGAAGCCTGCCGCTTCGCTCCGCCCCTGGGCGTCTTCGGAGGCCTGTCTGGAAGCCTGTTCGGAGGTCTGGTGAGCGGCTTCAAGGCCGGAAAAGGCGGCCTGGATATCAAGCGCGGGGGCATCTTCCCCCTGACCCAGGGGGCCAGAGTGCTGGCCCTGGAGCTTGGCCTGGCTACCACCGCAACCACAGCCCGGCTGGAAGGAGCCTGCCAGGCCGGAACCCTTGGCCGCGACACCACCGACAGCCTCAAGCAGGCCTACGGTTTCCTCCAGGAACTGCGGCTGCGCTTTCAGGCCGCAGACATGGCAAACGGCCGCCTGCCCGGCAACATGGTCGATCCCGCCGGGCTTTCTCGGCTGGAGCGCTCGCGCCTCAAGGATTGCCTGGGAGCCGTGGACGCCTTCCAGGCCCTGTTGTCCAACAAATACCGTCTGCACCTCCTGACATGATACTCGAAGACGTCACTGAATTTCTGCGGGAGGTTGCTCCCCTGAGTTTCCTGGCGCCCGCCAGACTCACCGCCTTGGCACGCGCGACCGCGCTGGAGTACTATCCCTCAGGCACGGCCATCCTCGGTTCAGGCGGCGCAGGGGAGGGGTTTGTCCACGTGCTCAAGAAAGGCCGTGTACGCTTCGGTGCGGAGATGCTTACGGCGGGCGCGATTTTCGGCCAAAACGCTCTGGACGCTCACGGAAGCCCCTCAACCGGCACAAACGCCAACTTGGCCAGGGCCGAAGAAGACGCGGTGTGCTACCTTTTGCCCCCCGAAGCCTTGGAGCGCGCCGTGGCCGGGCGCGCGGACGTCGCAGACATGTTGCAAGGCCGCTTCACCCTGCCGGTGCTGGAAATGGGCCTGGCCGGGCTCTCGCGGGAGATGCCCGCCTGGCTGGACAGCCGCCCGCTGGCGCTGGTCACCGCTGGCGAAGCGGCCAGGGGCAGTGAAGGCGCGGTGCCCGAGGAAACCAGCATCGAGCTTACCGCCGAGGCCATGCAGGCCTCGGGCATGAACGCTCTGGTGGTGCTGGACGGCCAAGGCAGGCCCAGCGGCGTGGTGACGGATACGGATTTCCGCACCAGAGCCCTGGGGATGCCCCCCTCCACCCCGGTGAAAGCCATCATGACCTCGCCGGTGCTCTCGGTGGACGCTGCCGCCTCCTGCTTCGACGCGTTGCTGACCATGACCCGCCACTGCCTGCGCCATGTGGTGGTGCTTGATGACCGCCGCGCCGTGGGGCTGGTTTCGGCCCAGGAGCTGCTGCTCCTGCGGGTGGGCTCGCCCCCGGCCCTGGCCGCAGCCGTTGCCGCTGCACCCGGCCTGGACGAACTGGCCGCCGTGGCCGCCAGGCTGCCCGGCCTGGCCCTGGGGCTCCTGCGGGAAGGTGCGCGCGCCGGAAGCCTTGGGCGCATCGCCGGAGGCCTGCGCGAACGCCTGGTCGCCCGTCTGGCCGAACTGGCCGAGGAACGGCTTGGTCCGCCCCCGGTGGGCTATTGCCTCATGCTTCTGGGGCCTGCCGCCCGGCGGGACGGCCCGGCCCTTACCCCTGGCCATGGCGCGGTCTGGACAGGCATCATCCATGAGGACGCGCCCAGCCTGCGCCGCGCAACCAGCACACTCGCCGCGCGACCGCTCAAGCCTGTGGCGTTGACGGATCTGGCCGCCCTGCCCGGAACGCCCGGACTCTTCGGCTCGGCCCTCTCTACGGACGAGTACTTCCAGGAACTGGGCAGCATGGTGGCCCAAGGCCTCGCAGTGCTGGGCATGACCGGGCTTGAAGGCGAACCTGACGGATATCCTCCAGTCGCCGCTGCCGAGAGGTCTCAGTCTTGCGATGCGTCCGCAGCGCGCGCGGATACCCTCAACCCTGATGCAGAACGGTCACAGCATCATCACGGGCTGGCCGCGCCTGCCGGAGTCCCTTCGGTCGGGGATGACACCTGGAGGGGCGGTCTGGCCTACTGGAAGGGGCTCTACGCAGGGTGGATCGGCGGCGCGACTCCCCTGCCCGACCCTGGCCTGCTGGACTTCAGGCCGGTGCACGGCCAGCTCTGGCTCTCCGAAGCCCTGCGCGCCGAGGTGGGGACGCTGGTCACAGTGGGAAGCGCTGGGCATGCATCCTTGGGCGTTGCGGACGGCGCGAATGCTCCCGGCGGCCAGCAGACTTTTCTGGTCCGGCTGGGCCAGGAAGCCGGTGAGGACCTGCCCGCGCTGCTGCGCATGCTCGCACTGTCGGCCGGGGTGCCGCGCATCGGCAGCGTGGAGCGGGCGGAGGCTCTGGGGCGAGTGCACCCCCTGGTTCGGGACATGGCTGAAGAGACCGTCCACGCCATGGAATACCTGGCCGCCCGCCAATGGCTGGAAGCCTCCGGCCCGCCCTCGCCCCTGGCCGGGGTGATGCTCGGCCTGTGCCGCGCCGTCTCCCGGCGGCTGGTCGGACGCCTGCCCCAATGGTTCGGGCAAGCCATGCACGAAGGGCGAGACGGCCAGGTGAATACAGACGGTCCCACTGGTCGCACCGCACCCACCGGCCAAACGGGCCGTTCAAGAAGGAGCAAAGCATGAGCTGGTGGCCCTGGCAGGCAAAAACTCCGTCCGCACCCGTATCCAAGACGGTTTTCGTGGTGCTCGACCTGGAGATGAGCGGCTTGAATCCCTCCAGCGACGCCATCCTGTCTCTGGGGGCGGTACGCATGGCGGGCGGGCGTATCAGCCTTGGCGACAGCTACTCCAGCCTGGTCAAACCCGAGTGCGGCCTGTCGGCAGAGAGCGTGCGCGTGCACCAGCTCACCCCGTCCCAACTGGCCTGCCAGCCCGATATCGCCACAGCCCTGCCCGCATTTCTGGAATACTGCGGCAACGCCGTGCTGGCCGGGTGGCATGTGGAGCTGGATGCCGCCTTCATGAGACGCTGGGTCAAACGGCTGGGCCTGCCGCCCCTGAAGAACGCCTTCCTGGACGTGCTGGGACTGTACCGCTCCATCCAGGGCGGGCACGGTTCCGCCCTGCTGGGCGAGCTGCCCATGAAGGACGCCACCCTCTACACCGTGTCCCGCGCCCTGGGTATTGCGCCGCGCGGGGCTCACGACGCCTTGGGGGACGCCTTTCTTACCGCCCAGGTGTTGCAGCGGTTTCTCTCCATTCTGCGCTCGGAGCGCCCTGGCGAAGAACTGCATCTCGACACCCTTTTGCGTCTGGCAGACCCGGCTTCTTCCATGCGCAGGGGCGCTGCTCACGCCTTTTAGGGCCGTTTATCGGACCATGACCGCCGCTGGCCGAAAAATCGTGCGCTTTTGCGTTCCACGTGCTAACAGTGCGCCACGTTTCACCATCACCAAAGCCGCCAAGGAGACTCCGCATGAGCGAGCATATCGAGAGCATGCAACACGAGGGCCGCACCTTCCAGGCCCCCATCGGCCCCCACCACGACCAGGCTCATGTCAAAAGCCTTGACGAGTACCGGGCCATCTACAAACGGTCCGTGGAAGATCCCGAAGGCTATTGGGGTGATCGCGGCAAGGATCTGCTCACCTGGACGACCCCCTTCGGCAAAGTTATGGACTGCGATTTCACTTCCGCCGACTTCAAATGGTTCGCGGGAGGCACCTTGAACGCCGCCTACAACTGTCTGGACCGCCACCTGGACGGCCCCCGGCGCAACAAGGCGGCCATCATCTGGCAGGGCGACGCCGAACACGACGTGCGCGTGCTCACCTATCAGATGCTCTACGACGAGGTGGTCAAATTCGCCAACGTGCTCAAGAGCTGCGGCGTCAAGCGCGGCGACCGGGTCTGCCTGTACGTGGGCATGGTGCCGGAGCTGGCCATCGCCCTGCTGGCCTGCGCCCGCCTGGGCGCGCCCCACTCCATCGTCTTCGCCGGTTTCTCGGCCCACGCCCTGCGCGACCGCATCAACGACTGCCAGTGCAAGGTGGTGGTCTGCGGCGACGCCGTACGCCGGGCAGGCAAGGCCATCCCCCTCAAGCCCGCCGTGGACGCCGCCCTGACCGAATGCCCCTGCGTGGAAAAAGTGATCGTGCACCAGACCACGGGCATCGACATCAAATGGGTGGAAGGCCGCGACATCTGGTGGCACGAGGCCATGGCCGATCCGGCCATGAAGGCCCCCTGCCCCTGCGAAGCCATGGATTCCGAAGACCCGCTGTTCATCCTGTACACCTCCGGTTCCACGGGCAAGCCCAAGGGCGTCTACCACACCACCGGCGGCTACCTGACCTACGTGGCCCACACCACCCAACTGGTGTTCGACCTGCACGAAAACGATATCCACTGGTGCACCGCTGACATCGGCTGGGTCACCGGCCATTCCTACATCGTCTACGGCCCCCTCTCTCTGGGAGCCACCTCCCTGATGTTCGAGGGCGTGCCCACCTTCCCCACCCCGGACAGGTTCTGGAACGTGGTGGAGAAATTCAAGGTCAACACCTTCTACACCGCGCCCACGGCCATCCGCGCCCTCATGCGCGAGGGCGTCAAATGGACCCAGAAACACGACCTGTCCTCCCTGCGCATCCTGGGTTCCGTGGGCGAGCCCATCAACCCCGAGGCCTGGATGTGGTACCACGAGAACGTGGGCAAAAACATTCTGCCCATCGTTGATACCTGGTGGCAGACTGAAACCGGCGGTCTGATGATTTCGGCCCTGCCCTACGCCACACCGCTCAAGCCCGGCTCCGCCAGCCTGCCCCTGCCCGGCATCGTGCCCAAGGTGGTGGATAAGGACGGCCAGCCGGTCAACGCCGGAGACGGAGGCTTCCTGGTGATCACCCAGGCCTGGCCCGGCATGCTGCGCGGCGTTTGGGGCGACAAGGAACGTTTCCGCAAACAGTACTTCGAGGCCTTCCCCGGCGTGTATGAAACCGGCGACGGCGCGCGCATCGACAAGGACGGCTACGTGTGGATCATGGGGCGGGTGGACGACGTGGTGAACGTCTCCGGCCACCGCATGGGTACTGCCGAAATCGAGAGCGCTCTGGTAGGGCACCACGACGTGGCCGAGGCCGCGGTGGTGGGCATGCCCCACGACATCAAGGGCCAGGCCATCTACGCCTACGTCACCCTGAAAGAGGGCATCGAGGCCACGGACGAGCTTCTGGCGGAACTCAAAAAGCATGTTCGGGCCGAAATCGGCCCCATCGCCACCCCGGAAGTCATTCAGTTCGCCGTGGGCCTGCCCAAGACCCGCTCCGGGAAGATCATGCGCCGCATCCTGCGCAAGATCGCCGAAGGCAACACCTCGGAACTCGGCGACACCTCCACCCTGGCCGATCCGGGCGTGGTGACCGACCTCATCGAAGGCAAGGACAAGCTCTTCGGATAACGATTACCGTGCAATTACAGCAAGCGGGCGGCCAGAACATGTTTCTGACCGCCCGCTGTACTTATCTTGGGCGTGCGCCTGAGCATTCTGGAGCGTCCGTATACATTCCTCGGTGCAGCAGTATATCCTGCACTCCTTTGCTCTTTTCAAACGCGTAACATCCTGTTAGTATGAAAATATTTCCATAACATCTCATGTCTGCACATTTGATTTTGTTGCGCCATATTCCCTGGAGAGCGTGGCCGCTACCGAGCTGAACAGTGTTCAGCCCACCACATTCTCTATAATATGACACGAATCATGAAGGTCATATTTGTAATTACCGCCACGGGAGCCTCATATGCCTACATCGTTACGTGACAGACTCCAGAACATTTCTCTTTCCGTGAAACTTCTGGGGGTATCGACGTCGATTTTGGTACTTGTGGCGCTGGTTGAAATAGCCTTCCTGCTCCCGGCAGCCGAACACCGCATGCTTCAGGCCAAGAAAACCCAGTTGGCCTTCCTGGTGGAGACCGCCACGGCAGTGGCCGGAAATTTCGCCGCCCGCGCCGCCAAAGGCGAAATGAGCGAGGCTGACGCCAAACAACAGGCCCAAACCATCATCAAGGCCATGCGCTACGGTTCCAACGAC
Organism: Desulfovibrionales bacterium; assembly: GCA_038248065.1. Lineage (GTDB taxonomy): Bacteria > Desulfobacterota > Desulfovibrionia > Desulfovibrionales > Desulfovibrionaceae > Fundidesulfovibrio. The sequence continues at coordinate 16,142 of JBBRUD010000052.1, forward strand.
TATTTCTGGATTAACGACCTGACCCGCCCGATACCACGGATGATCATGCATCCCACGGTTCCAGCCCTTGACGGCAAGGTGCTCGACGACGCCAAGTTCAATTGCGCCACGGCCTTTCAGGAAGGCACCGACAGCGCCATGGAGCCCTACCCCGGCGGTAAAAAGAACCTTTTTCAGGCCTTCGTAGACGTCTGCCTGGCAAAGGGGGAGGGGTACGTCTCCTACATGTGGCCCAAGCCCACCCAAAACGGCGCCACCCCCGGCCTGTTCCCCAAACTCTCCTATGTGCGCCTTGTGAAGGAATGGGGCTGGGTTATCGGCTCCGGGGTGTACATCGACGAGATAGGCGTTCAGGTAAGCGCTCTGCGCCAAACCACTCTGCTCCTGCTGGCCGGAGTTTTCGTGGTGGCCCTGGTGCTCACCCTGGTGCTCACCCACTACGCCATCACCCGCCAGTTGCAGGATATTCTGGGATTCACCCGCAAGGTCGCTTCCGGCGACGTACAGGCCGCCATGCCCGAAGGCCCTTTCCACGGCGAGATGGGCATTCTGCACCAGTCTTTGGCAGGAATGGTGGCGCGGTTGCGCGAATCCATCGCCGTATCCGAACAGAAAACCCTTGAGGCAGGCGGTCTGGCCGCCCAGGCCCAGGAACAGACCCGCCTGGCCGAACAAGCCTGCCGCATGGCCGAAGACGCCAAGCACCAGGGCGAGATGGAGGCTGTGGCAGCCATGGGCGAAGCGGGACAGGGCATCCGGCAGGTGGCTGCCGAACTCAGCCAGCTCATGGACGACGCAGCCGGAAACACTCGCCGCCAACGCGAGCGGGCCGAGGCAGCAGCCAGGGCGGTGGAGGACCTCTCCGCCAACCTCGCCCATATGGCGGGCATGGCCTCAGGAGCCGCCGGCCTGGCCGGGCAGGCCAGCGAACGCGCCGAGGCAGGCACCGGTGTGGTCACCCGCTCGGCCAAAGCCATCGAAGATGTCAACGTCCTGGCCAGGGCATTGTCCGCCTCCATGGCTGAACTCGGCTCCCAGAGCCAGGCCATCGGAGCCATTCTGACCACCATCGCCGATATCGCCGACCAGACCAACCTGCTGGCCTTGAACGCCGCCATCGAGGCCGCCCGCGCAGGCGAGGCCGGGCGAGGCTTCGCCGTGGTGGCCGACGAGGTGCGCAAACTGGCTGAAAAAACCATGACCGCCACCAAGGAAGTAGCCAGGGCTGTGCGGGCCATCCAGGACGGCGCCAGCGACAACGTGGCCCGCATGGATCAGGCCGCCCAGGCCATCGGCCAGGCCACCGCCCTGGCCAAGGAATCCGGCCAGGCCTTTGGAGAAATTACAGACATCGTGCGTTCATCCGCTGGCGAATCCTCGGCCATCGCTCAATCCGTCGAAGACCAGTCCGCAGCTGTCCGGGAGTTGGCCGGTTCCGTGGAGGACATCGCCCGCATGGCCGCAGACGTAGCCCGCAACGCCACCGAATCCCTTGAAGCCGTAAGCAGGCTCGAGGGCGAGCAGGAGCACCTCTCCAAGGTCATCAGCCGCATCACCGCCCAGGGGCAACCAGCCAAGGCCCTGAAGGCCTGAAAAGCCCCTGGGAGCCTCCGGCGGCCGGGGGGACACCGTCCCCCCGGACCCCCTTTTTAGCTTCGCATCAGGTGCGCGGGCCTACCCTCTGCCATTTGCGTTTATATGATGATACGGAGGAAGCGGCCCTTGCCGGACACGTCTCATGGAGAACGTTGCCCATGAACATCTCGACCAACCACAGCGCCATGAGCCGCCCCGAGGGTCTGGAGGGGGTGGAGCTGCTCAAGGCCAGCTTCACCGGGCAGACCTTTGCCCGGCACTTCCATGACGTCTACGCCGTGGGCGTTATCGTTCGCGGCGCGCTGGGTTTTCGCTACCTGCGCCGTCCCTGTCTGGCCCCGGCAGGGAGCATCAGCCAGGTGATCCCCGGCGAGGTGCACGACGGCCACCCGGCTGCGCCCGAAGGCTGGTCCTACCGCATGTTTTACCTGGAACCCAAGGCGGTGGAAGACGTAGCCGCAGAACTTGCGGGCCGCCCTCTAACGGAGCCGGTGTTTGCCCAGGGCGTTTTGAGCGATCCGGCCCTGGCCCGGCGACTTCTGGCCTTGCACCGGGGGCTTATGGCCGGAGCCTTCACCCTGCTGGAGCGGCAATCCCTGCTGCGCCATGCGCTGGCCATTTGGATAACCCGCCACGGCGGAAATCACCTGCGCTCACCACATGCCGGCAGGGAGGACAAAGCCGTTCGCCGCACGCGCGAGTACCTCCAGGCCCATGCCTCCGAACCCGTTTCCCTGGCGGAGCTTGCTGCGGAGGCTGGCCTGTCGCCGTTTCATCTCAACCGTGTTTTCGCCCTCCAGACCGGGCTGCCGCCCCACGCCTACCAGAACCAACTGCGCATCCTGATGGCCAGAAAGCTCCTGGCCACCGGGACTCCCGTAGCCCAGGCCGCCCAGAACTGCGGCTTCGCCGACCAAAGCCACCTCACCCGCAGATTCAAACACTTCATGGGCATCACTCCGGGCCGCTACCGCAAGATCGTTCAAGACCGCTAAAACCCTCCGTGCAATAGCGCCCGAAAGAGCACGGGCTGCGAAACATCCTGGCCAAGTATGCCCCGGTTTCATCTGTGGTCTGCCATGTGCTGTTCTGGCCAATTGCGTCCAGAATCGGCTGGGTTCGGCCAGTTGCGGTTTGCGCCGGAGTGCAGTGAAGAGCGCCGGGCAAGTTATGAGCGACTGCGGGTGGCTGCGGTTCCGCCGGACCGCAGGGCGATGCGCCGCAGGGCGCTTTGGCCCGAGGAATCGCATCGATCGAGGACCGCCGGAACCGCTGCCACCCGCCTATACACGTTTGGAACGCACAAGAGGAATCGCTCATGACTTTCCGCGTCAGCCCGTACGTCGACTTGGCCGGGGCCATGGTCCTGGTGGGCGCGTCTGCCGCCTTGGGCAAGCTGGCCATGGAGGGCCTGCCGGTGATTGTGGGCCTGTTGATCCGGTTGGGGCTGGCCGCCTTGGTGCTGTGCCTGCTGCCGGTGCACGGCCCGGCTGGGCCGGTGCGTCTTACCCTTCGGCAATGGGCTGTAGTGGCTTTTCAGGCCCTGTGCGGGGTGGTGGTGTTCAATGCCGGGCTGCTCTACGGGCTGGAGCGCACCGGTCCAATGGCGGCGGGCATCGTCACCAGCGCAACGCCGGTGGTCATGGGGCTTCTGGGGCTGGCCTTTTTCCGCGAGACCCTGACGACGAGAAAGCTGGCGGGCATTGCCCTCACAGCCGTTGGCGTTCTGGCGGTGCGCGGCGGCGAGAGCGTCGTAGCCGCACTTACATCCTTGGCAAGCACAGCCATGGATATCGGGATGAAGCTCGCCCCAATGGCCGTGGCGGGCGACGCAGCGGTACTGAGTGCTGGCGCGATGGCGGGTGCCAAAGCGGTAATGAGCGCCGCAGCGGTGGCAGCCGGGCCGTTGCCCCACGCCTGGAATCCGGGATGGGGTGACGCCTTCCTGCTGGCTGCCGTGGCCGGGGAATCGGTGTTCCTGCTGGCCCGCAAATGGCTGCCGGCAGGCATAGCGCCCCTGGCCCTGGCCCGCCATGTCACCCTGGCCGGAACCGCCCTGGTGCTCGTTCCCGCGCTTTTCCAACTGCCCGGCCTGCGCCTGGCCGAGGTGCCCCTTTCCGCCTGGGCCGCCGTGGCCGTGCTTGGGCTCGCCGTCACCGTGGGCGGTTACGTGCTGTGGTTTCGCGGCATAACCCGCGTTCCGCCCAGCCACGCCGCCGCCGTCACCGGCATCCTGCCCGTGAGTTCCACCCTGGCCTGCTGGGCCTTGTTCGGCACCACCCCGGCCCTGCCCCAGGCGTTCGGGTGCATGGCCGTGGCAGGGGGGATATGGCTGGTGACCGGCGCGGGAACTCGGGGGGAGGGCTAAAAATCGTCCTCAACGTCCTGGCCGAACAGCTCGCGCTTCATTGCGGCCATGTCTTCCCATTGCAACTCCGCCAGCCCAAGCCGTGAGACGCGTTGCGGCGTTACCGTCACCGTCCACTCCTCGCCGCCCTGGATGATCTTCACCGCCACAGGCCCGCCCGAGGCCACGGCCTTGGGGCTGTAGGAAGCCACCAGGGCGGCGGCGTCCGCAAGGGCGGCCTGGTCCCACGCTGCGTCGCCTACCGTGCGGATGACCGCCAGGGGGCTGGTGAAGTCCGCCAGGTCCAGGGTGAAATCCCCGGGCCGCACCTGGGCCGCAATGGCCGCGTTGTCGGCCTGGGATTTGCCCATGGCCAGCCAGTAAGGGCCGCGCCAGAACTGCCTGCCCACGTTTGCCAAATGGAAATCCTCGGCCTGAGGGCACCCGGCATACTGAAAAATGGGCACGTAGCGCTTGGCGGAGTCCAGTTCCGTCAGCTTGCAGCCGCCGCCGGGCTGGGGGATCAGGGTTATGCCCATCTCCCTGGCCAGCACCATCTGCTGTCGCCGCCCCCGACCGTGGAAGGCGTGCAGGCGCGTCCGGTCCACCATGCCGGATTCCTCCATGGGGGTGATTTCCAGATGCTTGGCCGAGAGCGGCCGCAGCAGCAGATCGCGCACCGCGGCGTCGTTGCGGATGGCGTTCAGGGAATGCGCCTGCTGGGACATGGGCCGCTGGCCCTTCACCTCGCCGGTCACCAGGAATTTGGCCCCGTGGACGGGCATCAGCTCCCGGCAATAGCGCAGCATGAGCACCTTGCAGTCCACGCAGGGGTTGAGCCCCTTGCCTACGCCGTGTTTGGGCCGGGCAAGCATCATGTCCACATATTCCTGACCAATATCCACGGCCTCGATATCCATGCCGTAGGCCTCGCGCCAACGTTCGAGCCGACCGGGATGGCCGAAAAAAGGACTGATAAAATGCAGGCCAAGCACCCGAAGCCCCTGGGCTGCTACGGTTTTCGCCGCCAGGATGGAATCGAGCCCGCCGGAAAACATGGCCAGGGCGTCATATGTTTGCATGGCGGCACTCCTATCCGGCCCCCGCCGTCCTGGCAAGATGGACGTTGCCTGTAGCCGGACCATTTGCTATGGCCTCAAAGCCTTTCACGTTACCCAAATAAGGAATGCCCATCATGGCCAAGAAATCCACCACTGCCCAGCAGGACGTCCGGCTCGATGCCCTTTCCACGGCGATCACCACCATCGAGCGCAAGTATGGAAAGGGTTCCGTCATGCGTCTGGACGAGGAAACCCACGCCACCACGCCCTTCATTCCCACGGGCTCACTGGGCGCGGATCTGGCCTTGGGGATCGGCGGCATCCCCAGAGGACGGGTGACGGAAATCTTCGGGCCGGAATCTTCGGGCAAGACCACTCTTACCCTGCATATCATCGCCGAGGCCCAGAAGCGCGGCGGCACCGCCGCCTTCATCGACGCCGAGCACGCCCTCGACATCAACTACGCAAAGCGCCTGGGCGTCAAAACCGACGAACTGCTTATCTCCCAGCCTGATTACGGCGAACAGGCCCTCGACATCGCCGACCTGCTGGTGCGCTCCGGCGCGGTGGATATCGTGGTGGTCGACTCCGTGGCCGCCCTCATCCCCCAGGCCGAACTGGAAGGCGAGATGGGCGAGCTTCAGGTGGGCGGACAGGCCCGGCTCATGAGCCACGCCCTGCGCAAACTCACGGGCACCATCCATAAATCCAACACCTCGGTGGTCTTCATCAACCAGATACGCATGAAGATCGGCGTCACGGGCTACGGCAACCCTGAGACCACCTCCGGCGGCAACGCCCTCAAATTCTACGCCTCAGTGCGCATCGATATCCGCAAGATCCAGACCCTCAAGGATAAGGAAGAAGTCTACGGGTCGCGCTGCCGGGTGAAGATGGTCAAGAACAAGGTTGCCCCGCCCTTCCGCGAGGCCCAGTTCGATATCCTCTACGGCACCGGCATCTCCCGCGAAGGCGAGATCATCGATATGGGCGTGGAGGCCAACATCATCGATAAATCGGGCGCGTGGTTCGCCTACGGCACGGAACGCCTGGGACAGGGCAAGGAAAACGTCCGGGCCTTCCTCATGGAACACCCCGAGATCAAACAAGAAATCGAAGAAAAAATCTACGTCCACCTCGGCCTGCGCGAACCCGCGCCCACCGCGCCGGTGAAAGTGGAAGACTAAGAGCAGAGAAGAGGGAGAGCAAGGGGGCCCTGCCCCCTTGCCCCCCGCCGGGGGGGATGATCCCCCCCGGACCCCCGCGATAGGGGTACGGACTCTCGCGGGGGGACGCGAAGCCGTTAAAAGTTTTTGAAGGAGCGCGCGAGGGGAAACTTTTTTCAAAAAGTTTCCCCTCGCATCTTCATCCGCCGCCAAGGAGACACCCTGTGATGACCGCCACTGAAATTCGTCGTCGTTTTTTGGATTTTTTTGCCGCTAATGGACACACCGAGGTGGAAAGCTCCTCGCTGGTGCCCCGCGAAGATCCCTCGTTGTTGTTCACCAATGCGGGCATGGTGCAGTTCAAGAAGGTGTTTCTGGGGCAGGATAAGCGCGCCTACAGCCGCGCCGCCACCTCGCAGAAATGCTTGAGGGTGGGCGGCAAGCATAACGATTTGGAAAACGTGGGCCGCACGGCCAGGCATCACACGTTTTTTGAGATGCTCGGCAACTTCTCCTTTGGCGATTACTTCAAGGAAGAAGCCATCCGGCTGGCCTGGAAGTTTCTGACGGAAGAAGTGAAGCTTCCCAAAGATAAGCTGTATGTCACAGTGTACCGCGACGACGACGAAGCCATAGAAATCTGGCAGAAGATAGCGGGCGTGCCCAAGGATCGCATCTTCCGTCTGGGCGACAAGGACAACTTCTGGTCCATGGGCGACACCGGCCCCTGCGGCCCCTGCTCCGAGATCATGATCGACCAGGGCGAACACATGACCTGCGGCCCCGACTGCGGCATCGGCAAGTGCGACTGCGACCGCTTTCTGGAAGTGTGGAACCTTGTGTTCATGCAGTACGACCAGATCGAACCCGGCAAGCGCGTGCCCCTGCCGCGTCCCTCCATCGACACCGGCATGGGCCTGGAGCGCATCGCCGGGGTCTGCCAGGGCGTATATTCGAATTTCGATTCCGATCTGTTCAGCCCCATCATCCAGGCGACGGCAAAGTTGGCCGGGGTGGAATACAAGGCTGACGAAGAAAACGATACGGCGCTGCGCGTCATCGCAGACCACTGCCGGGCCATGGTCTTCCTGGTGGCCGACTCCATCCTGCCCTCCAACGAGGGGCGCGGCTACGTGCTGCGGCGTTTGATCCGCCGGGCTTTCCGCTTCGGTCGGCTCATGGGCCTCAGAGACCCGTTTTTGCACCGGGTGTGCCCCACGGTGGTGGAAGTGATGGGAACCCAGTACCCCGAAATCGTGGCCGGGCAGGATTTCATGACCCGCGTGGTGCGCGAGGAAGAAGAGCGCTTCTCCGTCACCCTGGACAAGGGTCTGGAAATTCTGGAGCAGGAAATGGCCGCAGCCAGGGAGAAGGGCATCCTGGCCATCTCCGGCGAAGCGGCCTTCAAACTCTACGACACCTACGGTTTCCCCCTGGATATCATCACCGACGTGGCGGGCAAGCAGGGTTTCACCGTGGACGAAGAGGGTTTCCGGGCCTCCATGGCCGAGCAGAAGACCAGGGCCAAAAAAGCCTGGAAAGGCTCGGGTGAAAGCGACATCGCCGGGCAGTTCAAGAAACTTCTAGAAACGGGCTTGAAGTCCCGTTTCGTGGGCTACGACACCTTGGAAGCCTCGTCGCGCGTGGTGGCCCTGCTGGGCGAGGACGGCCTGCCCCTTGAACGGCTGGTACAGGGCGAGGGCGGCTACGCGGTGTTCGCGGCCACGCCCTTCTACGGCGAATCCGGCGGACAGGCGGGCGACCGGGGCACGGTGGAAACCATGACCGGTTCCGCCGATGTGCTCGACAGCGTCAAACCAAGCCCGGAGCTGACCACCCACAAGGTGTTCGTCAACGAAGGCGAGCTGCTGCTGGACCAGGAAGCCAAACTCATTGTTGACGAGGCCGTCCGCCTGGCCTCGGCCCGCAACCACACTACCACCCACTTGCTCCACGCCGCCTTGCGCAACGTCCTGGGCGCGCACGTCAAGCAGGCCGGGTCCCTGGTAGGCCCCGACAGGCTGCGCTTCGACTTCACCCATATCTCCCCCATCGAGCCTGAAGAGCTGGCGCGCATCGAACAGGAGGTCAACCAGGCCATTCTGAACGACCTGCCCGTGCTGCGCGAGATCATGAGCCACAAGGACGCCGTGGCCAAGGGCGCCATGGCCCTGTTCGGCGAAAAGTACGGCGACGAGGTGAGCGTGGTGGACGTGCCCGGCGTGTCCACCGAACTCTGCGGCGGCACGCACCTGCGGGCAACAGGCCAGGCGGGCGGCTTCGCGGTGCTCTCCGAAACCGGCGTGGCCGCCGGAGTGCGGCGCATCGAGGCCGCCACGGGCTGGAACCTGCTGGCCCACATGCGCGCCACCAAGCGCGAAGTGGACGAGGTGGCCGCCATCCTGCGCGCCACGCCCGGCGAACTGGCCGAGCGGGTCAAGGGAATGCAGGCCCAGTTGAAGGCCCTGACCAAAGAAAAGGAATCCCTGGAATCCAAGCTGGCCTCGGGCCAGGGCCGCGACCTCATGGACGGCCTGGAGGACGTGGGCGGCGTGAAGGTGCTGGCCGTGGCCATGGAAGGTGCCTCTGTGAAGGCCCTGCGCGACGCCATGGACGACCTGCGCACCAAGTTGACCTCCGGCGTCGCCTGCCTGGCCTCCACCGGCGAGGACGGCAAAGTGGGCCTCATCCTGTACGTCAGCAAGGACCTGCACGGCCGCTTCACCGCCCAGAGCCTCATCAAGGAAGTGGCCGCCCTGGTCGGCGGCTCCGGCGGCGGCAGGCCGGATATGGCCCAGGCCGGCGGCACGGACCCGGCGGGCATCCCTGCGGCTCTGGCCAAGGTGAAAGAACTGGTGGCGGGCAAGTAGTTTCCATGCGCGTTGTATTGCCGGAAACATTCAATAATAAAGAAATGTTTCCGTTCCTTGCGGAGCTGGTTTCCGCTGAGAATACCCCACTGCATCGCGAGATAGAATTGGATTTTTGCCGTTTGAGGATGATTTATCCAACCGGGGTTACGGCCCTTGCGAATGTGGTAAAACTTCTGCAACAGCAAGGATGTACCGTCACATATGTGCGTCCGTCGGACAACAGGTGCGCATTGGTGAATGACCCTGTCAGGTATCTTGATGATTCTTCATTTTTTCTTGAACTTTTTGGGGAAAGACTGTGTGAAGAGTCATCTTGCCGTGACACGACGATGCCTCTCAGGTCCATCAAGCTTGTTAGTTATATCCTATGGGTTAAAAATGCTGTGGTTCCTTGGCTTGACCGGCGGCTGTCCATTCAGACGGAACGGCAAATCCCGGAATTTCCCGCGTGCATGGATGAGGTATTCAATAACATCATCGACCACACACAGGTCGATGTTGCTTCAGTCCACATGCAGCATTTCCCCAAAACAAATGAAGTGCAGATAGCGATTTCCGATTTTGGGGTGGGAATTCCCGCAAACATCAGGAAGGTTCCCGGCATGGAGAACCTACCCGATCCGCAATGCCTGGAGCAGGCTATTAAGCAGGGCGTCACCTCGAAAACCACGCCAAAGAACAGGGGTGCCGGGCTTGACACACTGCTTCAAAATGTCGTCTTTCATAATAAGGGGCGGGTGCACATTTTTTCAAAGAATGGTCATCTCGTGGCCGTACCAAGCCCAGATGCGGGCATGTTCATCACTGTAGAGGCCCTGGTCAAGCAGTATCCCGGTACGCTGATTTTCATAGGACTCAAAACGGACACCATCCCGCCTCCAGAAGACCTTGAGGAGGAATTCTCATGGGATTAATCGCAGTTACGGATATCGTCGAGGAGTGCTCTTCGTATGAGAGCGGCGTCAAGGTATACGAAGCCGTGAAGGCCCAACTGGCTATGGGGGAACAGGTGTCTCTCTCTTTCAAAGGGATTTCCTCAGTTTCCACCTCGTTTGTAAACGCCGCCTTTATTGATCTCCTCCAGGACTTTGATTTTGAGACCATAAAATCCCGGCTCCGGTTCGTGGATACCAACCGGGCTATCAACGATGGCATCAAGCGCAGGTTCACGTTCGAAGTGGACCGGATAAAACGGGCCGTAGCCTGATACTAGCCGATTAGCCCAGGAGTACTCTTCATGGCCTTCCAATCCCTCACCCCCAATCTTATGGTCTCGGACGTGCGCCTCAGCGCGGCCTTTTATTGCGATCTGCTGGGCATGACCTGCGCCGCCAGCGTGGACGGCAATCGCGGCTTTCATGAAGGCCTGCCCCCGGAAGGCGTCGAGCCCGTATGGTCGCAGTTTCTGGCGGGCAAGGTTGAACTCATGGTGCAGACGCGCGAAAGCCTGGAGGCAGACGTGCCCTCCTTCGCCTTCCTGCCCCTTGGAGCCAGCATGACCCTGTACTTCGGCGTGGACGACCTCGACGCCCTGCACGCCCGCTTGAAAGACGCCGTCTCCACCGTGAAAGGCCCGGAAACGGCCTTCTACGGCATGCGGGAGTGGTATCTCACCGACCCGGACGGCTACGTGGTCTGTCTGGCGCAGAAGCAATAACGATCTTTCTCAGGAGCCCTTAATGAGCAAGTCTTCCGAACTCTACGCCAAGGCCCAGACCATCATCCCCGGCGGGGTCAATTCGCCCATCCGCGCCTGTCGGGCGGTGGATTCCGAACCACTGTTCATCGAAAGCGCCAAGGGTTCCACGCTGTATGACGCCGACGGCAAGGAATACATCGACTACGTCATGAGCTGGGGGCCGATGCTGCTTGGCCATTCCAACCCCGTGGTGCACGCCGCGGCCAAGGAAGCCCTCGATAAGGGCTCCAGCTTTGGCGCGCCCTGCCGGTACGAAGTGGACCTGGCGCAGATCATCGTGGACCTTGTGCCCTCCATGGACATGGTGCGCATGGTCAACTCCGGCACCGAGGCCACCATGTCCGCCATGCGGCTGGCCCGCGGCTTCACCGGGCGCGACTACGTCGTAAAATTCGAGGGCTGCTACCACGGCCACGCCGACGCCTTCCTGGCCGCTGCCGGGTCCGGCATCGCGTCCCAGGCCATCCCCGGCACTCCCGGCGTTCCAGCCGCAGTGGTGCAGCACACCCTGCTGGCCCCCTACAACGATCTTGAAGCCGTCAAGGCGCTCTTCCAAGCCAAGGGCAAAGACATCGCGGCCATCATCGTGGAGCCCGCGCCGGGCAACATGGGGCTGGTGCTGCCCAAGCCCGGCTACCTGGAAGGCCTGCGCGCCCTGTGCGACCAGTACGGCGCGCTGCTTATCTTCGACGAAGTCATCACCGGATTCCGCTGGAGCCTCTCCGGCGCGCAAACCCGCTACGGCGTTACCCCGGACCTGACCACCCTGGGCAAGATCATCGGCGGCGGCTTCCCCGTCGGAGCCTACGGCGGACGCCGCGCCATCATGGAGAAGCTCTCCCCCTGCGGCCCTGTTTTCCAGGCGGGCACCCTCTCGGGCAACCCCGTGGCCATGGCCGCAGGCATCGCCAACCTCCAAGAACTGGCCAAGCGCGACTACGCCTCCCTCGAAGCCGATACCCTCGCTCTTGCCCAAGAGCTGGCCGCCATCATCCGCTCCAAGGGCGTGCCCGTGCAGCTCAACCACGTGGCCTCGGCCTTCACCCTGTACTTCACCGAAGCCGTAGTGGACAATTTCGCCGCCGCCAAAACCTCGGACAACACAATCTACACCGCTCTCTACAAACAGATGCGCGACCAGGGCGTCTACCTGGCCTCGCTCGGCTACGAGTGCGCCTTCACCTCCTTCGCACACACCCCGGCCGACTACGAGGCCACCCTCAAAGCCGCCAAGAACGTAAAGTTCTAGGCCCCGTGGAACAGACGCAGAGAATAAAGGGGCGCTGCCCCTTTACCCCGCCGGGGGGGGGGGCGGCCCCCCCCCCCCCCCCCCCCCGGCAGGGGGGGGCGGCCCCCCCGGGCGGGAGCAGGGGGGGGCGGGGGGGGGGGGGGCCCCCCCCCCCCCCCCCCGCCCGGCCCAACACAACCCCCGCCCCCC
>JBBRUD010000053.1:0-28034 GCA_038248065.1 Desulfovibrionales bacterium
CAAGAGAAGAGCGATGGGACAAGATGGTCGGACCAACTTCCGGGAACCCTGATTTCAACAGTGGCCGTCAAGGCCGAAGCAGCGATGAGGGACGGAAGCGCGGATACTCCATCGGGGCGCTGCCATAAGGCAAGACGCCGGATATACGTTTGCATCCAATCATTTCTTGACCCAAGGCTTTGACTCTTGACTCCGGGGCGGGGCCATATACCTGTTGATAAATCCTCGGTTCTAAAAGGCTGCCAGGGGGGCGGGGATCAGTCCTTCCAGGCTTTGAGTTCCACCGCGATGCGCTCGCACAGTTCTCCCAGCGGACGCTGGGGGGCTATGAGCTGGGCGCAGGCCATATAGTAGGGTTCGCGCTCCAGTACCGTGCGGCGGACTTCCTCTTCCAGGGAAAGATCCGTCAGGGCCGGGCGCTGCTCCGGTTTCAACTCCGCCAGCAGGCGCGCCACCACCGCTTCGGCATCGGCCTGGAGGTAGACCGTCAGGCCCCGGCCCAGAATCTCGCGGTTGGGGGCCTTGAGTACCGCGCCGCCGCCCGTGGCCACCACCTGGCCGCCTGTTTCGGCAACCGCGGCAAGCACTTCGGTTTCCAGTTCGCGGAAGCGCTCCCAGCCTTCGGCCTCCACCACTTCGGCGATGGAACGGCCAACGCGTTCCACAAAGGCCTCGTCCAGGTCCACGAAGGGCCGCCCCAGAGCCTTGGCCAGCATGCGCCCCAACGTGGATTTACCGCTGGCCCGTGGGCCCACCAGATACACATTCTTCAAAGGGTCTAGAGCCATTGCGCCCTCCTGGAGGCCCCCTAGCATCCCAAGCCTTTGGCAACAACCCCGGCCCGGCCCACCGTGCCACCCGCTGGCCCTCACCGGCCAGGACTGGCCCGGTTTGCTCTGCCCTTGCCCCCGGCCCGGCGCAAGGCTACACAACCCGGCGACGGAGGACTCCCATGCTCGACACCCCGGCCCTCAACAATCTGGCCATCGTGCTTTTCAGACCCAAATTTTCCGAAAACGTCGGCTCCTGCGCACGGGCCATGGCCAACATGGGCTGCCCCACCCTCATCCTGGTGGCTCCCCAGCAGTGGGACGAAGGCCGCGCCCGCGCACTGGCCACAACCAAAGGGCACGACATCCTGGCCCGCATGGAAGTCCACGACACTCTGGCCCAAGCCCTGGCTCCCTTCCGCAGCGTCTACGGCACCACCGCCCGCACCGGAGGCTGGCGCACGGACCTGCTGACCCCGGAATCCGCCGCAGCCCAGGCCGTGCCCGCCATGCTCGCCGGGGCGCGCACCGCCATCGTCTTCGGCCCCGAGGATAAGGGCCTCACCAACGACGAAACCCAGATCTGCGGCCGCCTGCTCACCATCCCCACCGCCGCGCCGGAAGCCAGTTCCCTCAATCTTTCCCAGGCCGTGCTCATCGCGCTCTACGAATTCTTCCAGGCCACCGCACGCACACCGGCTCTTGCGCCGGATCAGCCTGGCGACCGCCTCTTCGCCGCCACAAGCCCGGACCAAACCTTCCAATTGCCCGCTGCCGCGCCGGACCTGTCAGGCGACCGCCCCGCCACCCACCAGGAGCGCGAAACCCTGTTCGCCAACCTGCGCACGGCGTTGCTCTCCATCGACTTCCTCAAGCCCGACAATCCTGACTACTGGATGCTGCCCATCCGCCGCTTTGCCGAGCGCGTCAGCCTCAAACGCAGCGAATTCAACCTGCTCATGGGCGTGTGCAGGCAGATCAAGTGGGCGGTGGGGAGACGAGACGCAGGAGATGGAAGCAAGTAGGCCTGGAGGCACTGCCCCCACGCTCTGGAATTAGGAGACGCCATACAGAATTCGGTGAGGTTTCAGCCTGAATCCGGTATGGTGTCCCCCTAACTCCCTGAATTTGGTATGGTGTCCCCGTCCAAGGTCGTATTTGGAATCGTGCGGGCTCACTGGCAGGCGGGGGAGGGTCCGCCGGACCGCAGGGCGATGCGCCGCAGGGGGCTTTGACCCGAGGAATCTCATCGACCGAGGACCGCCGGAGCCTCCACCGCCTGCACAGTCTTCCCTTTCCCGCATCTTTCCTTGACCTTCCCCTGATCCGCAGCCAAAAGAGGCCATCCCAACCGGCGAGGTTCCTGCCATGAAACCAAGCACAGTGTATTTCACCAATCTTCGCGCCCGAGGCCCCAAGCAGAACAAGACTTCCCGCATCGCCAAACTTTTCGAATCTGCGGGCTTCAGGAAACTGGCGGGCAAGGACGTGCTCACAGCCGTCAAGGTCCACTTCGGGGAGATGGGCAACGACACATTCGTCAACCCGGTGCTGGTTCGTGCCATCGTGGACCTGCTCAAGAAGTACGGGGCCAACCCGTTTCTTACTGATACCGGCACTCTCTATTCCGGTTCGCGCCACAACGCCGTGGACCATCTGCGCACGGCCTCGCTGCACGGTTTCGGCATGGAGGTCACGGGCGCGCCCCTGGTGATCGCCGATGGCCTGCGCGGCCACGACTGGCGCGAGGTGAAGATAGGCAAAAAACATTTCAAGAAGGTGAAGATCGCCTCGGGCATCCTGGACGCCGGGGCGCTGCTTGCGGTGTCGCACTTCAAAGGCCACGAGATGGCCGGATTCGGCGGGGCCATTAAAAACCTGGCCATGGGCTGCGCCCCGGCGGCAGGCAAGCGCGACCAGCACTCCCCACGCTTCCAGGTGAAGACTGCGGACTGCATCGGCTGCGCCAACTGCCTGCGGGTGTGCCCGCAAAAAGCTGTGACCATCGCAGGCAAGAAAGCCTCCATCGACAAGGCACTGTGCATCGGCTGCGGCGAATGCCTGACCGTATGCGCCCCCAAGGCGGTTTTCATGGATTGGGCCACGGAGTTGGGGCCTTTCACCGAGAAGATGGTGGAATACGCCTTCGGCGCGGTGAAAGGACGCCGGAGCAAGGCCGGATACTTCAATTTCCTCATGAACATCACCCCGGATTGCGACTGCGTGCCCTGGTCGGACGCGCCCATCGTGCCCGACATCGGCATTCTGGCCTCTGCGGACCCCGTGGCCATCGACGCCGCCTGCCTGGATCTGGTCAACCGCCAGACCGCCCTCGGCGGCACGCAGCTCGCCTGCAACCACGCCCCGGGCGAGCACAAGTTCCAGGGGTTGTGGAAATCCACCATGGGCGATCTGCAACTGGGCTACGCCGAAGAGATCGGCCTTGGCTCCCGCGCTTACGAATTGATCGAAATCTGAGGCACGGTCGCCTCCTTCGGCATCCCATCGCCCCGGTCGCCTCCGGGCCGGGGCGGGAATAACCATAGACCACGGAGTATCACGGCAATGGAACAGAAAAGCGCCAATCCGGCCCCTGTAGGCCTGCTCGGCTTCGGCATGACCACTATCCTTCTCAACATCCACAACGCCGGATTTTTTCCTATAAGCGCCATGATCCTGGCCATGGGCATCTTCTACGGCGGCATCGCCCAGGTGATCGCGGGCGTTCTGGAATATAAGAAGGGCAACACCTTTGCCTACACCGCCTTTGTCAGCTACGGCATGTTCTGGCTGACCTTGGTGTTTCTGATCGTGGCCCCCAAATGGGGCATTACCGACGCCACGGAACATGCCTTCATGGGCTGGTATCTGTTCGTGTGGGGCGTGTTCACCTTCTTCATGTGGCTGGGAACCTTCGGCAAGAGCCCGGTGCTCCAGTTCATTTTCGGATCGTTGTGGGTGTTGTTCTTCCTGCTGGCCATCCGCGACTGGACGGGCAACCAGCTCATCGGCACCATCGCGGGCTGGGAAGGCCTGGTGTGCGGCGGGTCGGCCTTCTACCTGGGCGTGGCCGAGGTGCTTGCAGAGGCGCGCGGCCGCAAGATTCTGCCTTTCTAACGGATTGCAGGCCCGCCCGGTCGACGTCCACAGAATGGGCGGCGGCCGGGCTACTCGGCTAACGGATGAATGCCCCCCGGCGAGCGTCGCGAATTGGGCGGCGGGCAGACTTCTCGACGGGCAAGGCCGGATGTGCTAGACGCCCGGCCAAAAGCAAGGGGAGTGCTTCAAGGTATTTCTCTTCTTCCGCCCGGTTTGTCCTTTGGTGGTCAAAGGCCATTTCCCCCCGGGCGGTTTTTTTCCCAAGCCCAATCGCTGCCTGCATCTTGCAGGCACTCCGGGAGAAGCGCGTGGATAAAATCAAGCTTCAGGCTTTGCAGATGACCAAGGAAATCGTGGTCAAGTTCGTGGAGACCGGGCGCATCACGCCCTCCAACTTCACCGACCACTTCTCGCGCATCTACCACGAAGTGCTGACCACCATCAGCCAGGACGAAGCCGCCCAGCCCGGCGGCAAGAGTCCGGCGGGAGACAGGTAGCCCATGACCCGCGATCATGGCCGCGAAGTGGCCGGTATGTTTGGCCGCATCGCCGGGTGGTACGACTTTCTGAATCATTTCTTGAGTCTGGGTCTGGATATCTGGTGGCGCAGACGGCAGGTGGAGCTTCTGGAGCTGCCCCGCGAGCGCGAGAGCAAAGTGCTCGATCTGGCAGCGGGAACCCTGGACGTCTCCCTGGAGATACTCCGGCAGTTTCCGCGCAGCCGGGTGACGGCGGCGGATTTCTGCCTGCCCATGCTGCAGAAGGGCTGCGAGAAGCTGGCCCGGCGAGGCCTTGACACGCCGCCCCTTTCAGGGAGCCTCAGCAACGCGCCCGGCAACATCCCGGCCATTGCCCCCGTGCAGGCCGACGGCCGCGCCCTACCCTTTGCGGGCAACAGTTTCCACGCGGCCACCATCGCCTTCGGCATCCGCAACATCCGCCCGCGCGCCGAGGCCTACGCAGAGCTTCTGCGGGTGCTCAAACCTGGCGGAACCCTGTGCATCCTGGAGTTCGGTTCCGGGCGGCAGCGCATCCTGGGCGGCATATACAATTTTTATCTTAACGTGGCCCTGCCCATGCTTGGGCGGCTGTTCTCCAAGGACGACGGAGCCTACCGCTACCTGGCCGACACCATTCGGGAGTTCCCGGATGCCGAAAGCCTGGCTGAAGAATTGCGCCAGGCGGGCTTTGCGAGGGTGCGCTACGTTAAGCTCACCTTTGGCATCGTGGTGGCCCATGTGGCGGTGAAAGGGTAAGCAGTCACGAGGGATCATGTGGCCATTATAAGATAAACGGCCATAGGTTTCCTGAGGCCGTGACGAAAAGAACGGCGGGGCGATCCCGTCAGGCCCAGGCGCGCGCCAGCCAGACCAGCACCAGCCCGGCGGCCATGGCGGCAACGCCCATCAGCCGCAGCATTCTGGGCCGGGTGGAAGCCAGGGTGCGCAAGGCCTGAGGCATCTTTTCGGCAAACAGAAAATAGGGAATGCCTTCAATAATCAACACCAGGCCCAGAGCGGTAGCAACGAGTTTCCCGTCGATATTCATACATGTATTGTGTCCCAATGCGGGGCCGGTTGTCCAGTGGATGATCAGGGCCGCTTGATGCTTGGGGGAAAGTCCGTTACTGACCGGTGGCCCTGGGAAATATCTGGAGAGTCATGTGGTCAGCTTTGAAGAATTGAGCGCCGGAAAAGCCAAGGTTGCCATTGTGGGCCTTGGCTATGTTGGCCTGCCCCTTGCGGTGGCCCTGGCAAAGCATTTCAGCGTGGTGGGATTCGACATCTCCGCCCGCCGCATCGAGCGCCTGCGCCAAGGCGTGGACGACACCGGCGAAGTGGAGAGCGCGGCCTTGGCAGGCGCTGCCCTGGAATTCACCACCGATCCTGCCCGGCTGGGCGATTGCCGCCTCATCATCGTGGCCGTGCCCACGCCCATCGATTCGCACCGCAGGCCAGATCTGGGCCCGGTGCGCTCCGCCTCGACCATGGTGGGCAGGCATCTGGCACCCGGTTCGGTGGTGGTGTTCGAATCCACGGTCTATCCCGGCCTTTCCGAAGAAATCTGCCTGCCCCTACTGGAAGAGCATTCCGGCCTCACGGCGGGAAAAGATTTTTCCATCGGCTATTCGCCGGAGCGCATCAACCCCGGCGACAAAGTCCACACCCTGGAGACCATCGTTAAGATCGTAGCCGGACAGGACGAGCCCACCCGCCGCCTTTTGGGCCAGGTTTACGGCGCAGTGGTCAAGGCCGGGGTGCATCTGGCCAGTTCCATCAAGGTGGCCGAGGCCGCCAAGGTGATCGAAAACACCCAGCGCGACCTGAACATCGCCCTGATGAACGAACTGGCCATCATCTGCGAAAAAATAGGCATAGATACCCTGGAAGTGCTGCAAGCCGCAGGAACCAAATGGAATTTTCTGCCCTTCCGGCCAGGCCTGGTGGGCGGCCACTGCATCGGAGTGGACCCCTATTATCTTACGTTTCTGGCTGAGGGCCTGGGTCTGCATCCCCAGGTCATCCTGGCCGGGCGGCGCATCAACGACTCCATGGGTAAATACGTGGCCGAGGTGTGCATCAAGCGCCTCATCGCGGCCAGACGGCCCATCAGCGGGGCCACTGTGGGCGTCATGGGCCTGACCTTCAAGGACAACGTGCCCGACCTGCGCAACGCCAAGGTGGTGGACGTCATCCGCGAACTGGAAGACTATGGCCTGCGGGTACTGGTGCACGACCCCCTGGCCGATGCCGAAGAAGCGGCCCATGAATACGGCATCACCCTCCAGCCGCTGGAAGCCCTCACGAATCTGGAGGCGGTCATCATCGCCGTGCCGCACACGGTCTACACGAATTTGCCGGTATCCCGGCTGGCCGGATGCTTCGCCGCGCCGGAAAGCGGCCTGGTAATGGATATCCGGGGGGCGCTTGACGCGGACGGCGTGCGCAAAGCGGGGCTTTCCTACTGGAGGCTGTAATATGGCCGGTATCCCACAGGTGAACTGCCTGGGCAACTGCTGACGAGGTTTCCTGGAAGCGAGTTCGCTTCTGCGAGACATGGCCAGCGGAGGGCTTCTGGAAGTGGCCATCGAACCCGGACAACGGCGCAGGATCGACATGGTGGCCATCCACCGCAAGTCCGTGGTGGACGAGGTGCGCGAAATCGGGCCGGGACACCTTCTGGCGACCATTCGGAAGCTCTGATGCCCATCGCCCTGGTGACCGCCACCCGCATGGAAATGCGCCATGCCCTCATGGGGCTGGCCGGGCTTGGCGGCCTGGCTCGTGACGCGGGGATCACCTTTGCCGACGCCCCCCAAACGGCGGACACGCCTGCGGGCGAACGTCACGGGGCGGGCACAGTCCGGGGCGTACCCGAAACTGCGGCCTTGCCCGCCCGGGGTATGGCGCAGATCCGGCTGGCGGAGCGTGACGTCCTGCTGGTTGTCACCGGGGTTGGGCCGGTGAACGCCGCTCTGGAGATAGGCCTTGCCCTGGGAGCGCGTACAGATATTTCCGGTGTCGTGAACCTGGGCGTGGCCGGGAGTTTCGATACCCTGGCCGCACCGCTGGCCGCTCCGGTGGCGGCAACGCGGGAAATCTGGCCCGAATACGGCCTGGCGGACCAGGAAGGCTTTGTGGACGCGCGGGCGATTGGCTTTCCCCAATGGGAAGACCCCGCGGACCCCGGCGGACACATCTGGGATTCCGTCGCCCTGGACCCCGTCCAGGCAGCCCTGGCCATGGGCTTTGCCCTCGACCCGGCCTGGGTTCACGGCGCAAGCCTTACCGTGGCCGGTGTGACCGGGACTCCCCAGAGATCCCAGGCCCTGCGGGAACGCACCAAGGCTTTGACGGAGAACATGGAAGGCTTCCCCCTAGCCCTGGCCTGCGGGCTGCGGGGGCTGCCGTTTCTGGAGATACGGACGGTTTCCAATCCGGTGGGAGAACGGAACCGCTCCCTGTGGCGCATGCGAGAGGCCTTAACGGGTCTTGGCGAGGTGCTGGCAACGCTTGTGAAAGCGTTATGAGCTCTTGCTTTTTGACGAAACTCTGCTGATAAATGAACCCCATGAGCGCACTCAAAGCATATACGGCCCAGGAACTCCCACGCATCGAGGCCTGCCTGCGCGAAAAAGCCCAGGCTCTCTCCCCCTACGTCCGCCCCACGGCACTCCATGTGCTGGAAGCGGGCGGCAAACGTCTGCGTCCCATGCTGACCATCCTCACCGCCAGAGCCCTGGGCTATGGCTCAATGGATATCTACCCGCTGGCCTGCTCGCTGGAGCTGCTGCATTCCGCCACGCTGCTCCACGACGACATCCTGGACAGAGGCGACATGCGCCGTGGCAGACCCACGGCCCACACCGTCTTCGGGCGCACCCACACCATCCTGGCGGGCGACGTGCTGCTGGCCCTGGCCAACACCACCGTGGCCTCCTACGACCGGCCCGCCCTCACCGCCTGCCTCTCCGAGGCCATCCTGGCCACGGCCAGCGGCGAAATCGAAGAGATCGCCCATATCCGGGATGCGGACCTTACCCTGGAAGGCTACCTGTCCATCATCACCGGCAAGACCGCCTGCCTGATTCAGGCCGCCTGCCAGAGCGGGGCCATCCTGGCCGGTGCCAGCCCCGAAATGGAACAAACGGCAGCGGATTTCGGTCGCCATCTGGGCATCGCCTTCCAGCTTGTGGACGACGTGCTGGACTACACCTCCACCAAGGAAGTGGCTGGCAAAACCACCGGTGGCGACCTGCGCGAGGGCAAACTGACCCTGCCGCTCATCTTTTATATTGAAAGTCTTGCCCCAGAAGCCAAAGAAAGGTTTACAAGCGCCTTCAAACATAACACATTGCAAGAAGAGGACGTCGAGCTGGTTCTCCAGCGGGTGGCAAGCGACGGCCACGCCAAGCGTTCACGAGACATCGCGGGTTCCTATCTGCAACAGGCACGCGAATGCCTCGCACGCTTCCCCGACGTGCCCGAGACGGCCTTTTTGGCGGCCGCCCTGGAAGGCATGGCCAGCCGGGACAAATAACAACGGCAAAGACGCGCATGACCACTCCCATCGCCTCACTGCGCCAGTGCATGAAGATCACCTTTCCACCGGTGATGCTTCAGTTGTTGGAAGAAGCCGTCAAGCCCACGCCCGATTTTACGGTCATTGCCACGATTCTGGGGTTCGACCCCGTGCTTACCGCCACAGTGCTGGCTCTGGCCAATTCGCCCTACTACGGGGCGGGCCAGAAGGTTACGGATCTCAACCGCGCCGCCACCATCCTGGGCACCAAGGAAATCCTGAAGATCGCCCTGTCCATCACCTATCAGAAGCATCTGCACGAAGCCTTTGAAAAACGGGGCATCGACTTCTACGCCAACTGGCGCCTTATTATCTGGTCGGCCATCGCCGCCGAGCTTCTGGCGGAGCGCCTGTGCCGCGACCAGATGGACCAAGCCTACCTCATCGCCCTGCTCAAGGATATTTCCCTGCTCATGCTGGTATGCACCGATTCCTGCACCTTCAGCTGCGAAAACCACGGCCCGGTGCTGGTGGCCATGCAGCCTGGGCAAACCGGCAAGGAGCACGCCCTCTGGAATACCGGCCACGGCGACCTGACCGCCCAACTGCTGGCGGATTGGAAAATCGACATCCCCCGGGCCGACTGCCTTAAACACCACCACGAATTTGAACGCCTGGACGAGTTCGATCCCCTGACCCAGTGCATCATTCTGGCAACGCGCTGGTCCGAGATGGAGCTCAATTCCCCGGACAATCCCAAAGCGGTCATCCATTTCCGGGCCATGCTCCAGCGCAGGCTGTCACTCAGCCAGGAAGAGGCTGAGGAACTCGTGGAGCGCCTGGCCTCGCGCTTTCAATCGGTTCTCGCCACCCTGGGCATCGCCGAAGCCGCGCCGGTTGAGCGTTTCTACCAGCACTCGCTCAGGCTCATGCAGGAGTACCACTTTCTGGCCTCGGAGCTTGCCGACGTCAGCGACGGCAAGGGCGACGTCGCCCGGATCATCGCCCGCCACCTCCGGTGGGAATGGGGCGTCGACGAATGGGAGCTGACCCTTTCCGTGCCCGAATACCAAGATTGGGACTTCTTCGTCTCCACCAGCGCAGAAGGCGTACGCCAGGTGCCTGTCAACGATGGAAATGATCTCCCCTGGACCTTTGCCAGTTCCTCGCGTTTTCCCATCGTGACGGGCGGCCACGCCCTGGGCGAGTTGCGCCTGAACCGCAAGAAGCTCAAGGAAGAGGACATCAGGCAAATTTCGCTCTACATGCGGTTCGTGAGCAACAGCTACGAGCACTACGCCCTGCGTCAGACCGTGCTGGAACTCAAGGCCCACACCTTGGACCAGCTCCCTGTGGGCGTGGCCCGGCTCTCGCCCAAAGGCACTGTGCTGGAAGTAAACGCCCGGCTCAAACAGTTCCTTGGCACCACCGGCGACTGCCGGGGCATGGATCTGTGGCACACGCTGGGAGAAGCCAAAGATTTCGCCCGTGACGCCGAGTGGGGCCATTTTCTGAACGATTCCGCCATGACGAGTCTGCACAAGATATTTTGCCTGTGGCAAGGCCCCAGCAATCCCACGGACAGCTGCGTGTATCTGGCGGCGGAAAAACGCCATTGGCACGGACGCGAAGAGATCCTCCTCTTTCTTGAAGATGTCAGCCTGATTGCGGGCTGGGAATTCAAAGCCCTCAAACAGGGCGAATTCCTGGAACGGCTGGTGCGCTCCATGCGCGACGCGGTGCTGACCATCGACGCCCACGGCCGCATCAGTTTCGCCTCGCCCAGGGTATCCCACCTGCTGGAGAAGAACCTCTTTGAATTGGCCAAACCTGTGGCCAGCTATCAGGGCGAATGGGGGCCGTCTATCCTTACCGGAGCGCCCGCTTCGGTGGAGGTGGCCCTGCCACTGGTCGAAGAATTCTCCAAAACCCTGGAGCTGGTGTTTTCCCCCCTGCCCAAAGAGGCCGACGGCCACAAGCACTGGCTGGTGGTGGGACGTGACATCACCGCCGTGCGCCGCCTTGAGGAAAAGCTCAAACGCCTGGCCCTTTTCGACGGCTTGACGGGTCTACTGAACCACTACCAGTTCCATGTCCTTCTGGAGCGTGAGGTGCAACGCGCCAAGCGCACCGATCGTTCCATCGGCCTGATGTTTTTCGATCTGGACAATTTCAAGGCCATCAACGACACCAAAGGGCACCAGGCCGGCGACGACGTGCTCCGCACCGTGGCGCGCATTCTTAAAGCCGGTTTGCGCAAGGGCATGGACTACCCCTGCCGCTACGGCGGGGACGAATATGCTATCATCATCACGGAAATCGATACGGGCAATCTGCGCACACTGTGCAAGCGCATCAACGACGCGGTGGAAGAACATTTTCAGGGCGAAGTGGGCCTGAGTTCCGGGGTGGCCATGCTCCAGCCCGGCGAAAGCCCCGCTCAGTTGCTCCAGCGGGCGGACAAGGCCTCATATGCGGCCAAGTCCCAAGGCGGCCACCGCATTATCTGGTCTGAAGAACAATAAGGAAATACGCCATGCTGTTTCGGGTGGAAGTGGCTTGCAAGCCGCACGTGATGGACGTGATGGGCCGCCGGGCGGCCTTACGCATTACCCACGAGTTGGGTGTGCCTGTGGAAGACGCGACTGTGGTCAAGGTTTATACCATCTCAGGCCTTGCCCGAGAGGAAGTGGAAACCATCATCGGGGCAGCCGCCTTACATGATCCGGTATCCCATGTGGCCGCCACGGAGCCCCTGGCCAAGGGCTTCGACTGGATTGTCGAAGTGGGCCTGCGCCCGGGAGTTACCGACAACGAAGGCCGTACCGCCAAAGAAACCCTGGCCCTGGTGCTTGGCCTCTCCAAACAGCGGGCCAAAGAACTGGCCGTATATACCTCCACCCAGTACGCCCTGACCAGCGCGCTCACCCGTGAGCAGGCTGAACACATCGGGCGCGACCATCTGGCCAACGAACTCATCCAGCGCTTCGAGCTCAAAAGCGCTGCCGAGTGGGCCGAACATCCCGGTTTCGCCCCCAAGGCCGCCCAGGTGACCGGCCAGGTGCTCGACACCGTGGCCCCGGTGGACCTTGCGGCCATGGACGACGACGCCCTCATGGCCTTTAGCCGCGACAACGTGCTGGCCCTCACCCTGGAGGAACTGCACGCCATCCGCGACTACTACCTGCGCCCGGAGAACTCCGCCCCCCGCAAGGCTGCCGGGCTTCCGACCTGCCCCACAGACGCGGAGATCGAGGTGCTGGCCCAAACATGGTCCGAGCACTGCAAGCACAAGATCTTTTCAGCGGCCATCGACTATCACAACGCCGAAACCGGTCGCACAGAGCGCATCGACAGCCTGTACAAAACCTGCATCAAGGATTGCACCGCAGCCATCCGCAAATCGCAGGGCATAAACGACATCTGCCTGTCTGTGTTCAAGGACAACGCCGGGGTGATCCGCTTCACCGAGGATCACCACCTCTGCGTCAAAGTGGAGACCCACAACTCCCCCTCGGCGCTTGATCCTTACGGCGGAGCGCTCACCGGCATCGTGGGCGTCAACCGCGACCCCATGGGCACCGGCATGGGTGCCAATCTGCTGTGCAACACCGACGTGTTCTGCTTTGCCTCCCCGTTCCATGACGACCCCCTGCCCCCGCGCCTGCTGCACCCCCGCAGGGTTATGGAAGGCGTGCGCGAAGGCGTGGAGCACGGCGGCAACAAATCCGGCATTCCCACGGTGAACGGCTCGGTGGTGTTCCACGAACGCTTTCTGGGCAAGCCCCTGGTGTTCTGCGGCACCGTGGGCATCATGCCCGCCCTGGTCTCGGGCAAGCCCAGCCAGGACAAACGCGCCCGCCCCGGCGACCGCATCGTCATGACCGGCGGCCGCATCGGCAAGGACGGCATCCACGGAGCCACCTTCTCCTCCGAAGAGTTGCATGAAGGCTCTCCGGCCACGGCGGTGCAGATCGGCGACCCCATCACCCAGCGCAAGATGTACGATTTTCTCATGCGCGCCAGGGACAGGGGCCTGTATTCGGCCATCACCGACAACGGCGCGGGCGGACTTTCCTCATCCGTTGGCGAAATGGCCCAGGACTCCGGTGGCGCTGAGATAGACCTGGCCCTGGCCCCCTTGAAATACGACGGCCTGCGGCCCTGGGAGATTCTGCTCTCCGAGGCTCAGGAACGCATGACCGTGGCCGTGCCCCCCGAACGCATGGAAGCCTTCATGCAACTGGCGGCTGAAATGGATGTGGAAGCCACCGCCCTGGGCACCTTCACCGATTCCGGCCTGTTCTGCGCCACCTACGCGGGCAAGCCCGTGGCCCGGCTGGATATGGCCTTTCTGCACGACGGCACGCCCCAGTTGCAGCTCAAGGCCGAATGGAAACGCCCCGAGATCGCGGCTGGCCCCGCGCCTGCCGTGGCGGACCACGGCGCACTGCTCAAGCGCATGCTCGGTCGCTTAAACATCTGCAGCAAGGAATATCTCATCCGCCAGTACGACCACGAAGTGAAAGGCGGCAGTGTGGTCAAGCCCCTGGTGGGCGTCAAGCGCGACGGCCCGGCTGACGCAGCGGTCATGCGCCCGGTGCTCTCCCGGCCTGAAGCCCTGGTGCTCTCCCACGGTATCTGCCCCAAATACTCCGACCTGGACGCCTACTGGATGATGGCCGGAGCCATCGACGAAGCTGTGCGCAACGCCGTGGCCGTGGGCGGCGATCTGGGACACATGGCCGGCGTGGACAACTTCTGCTGGTGCGACCCGGTGGAATCGGAAAAAACCCCGGACGGAGCCTACAAGCTGGCGCAACTGGTGCGGGCCAACCAGGCCCTTGACCACTTCTGCCGGGCCTACGGTGTGCCCTGCGTCTCTGGCAAAGATTCCATGAAGAACGACTACACCGGCGGCGGGGTGAAAATCTCCATCCCTCCCACGGTGCTCTTCACCGTGCTCTCGGTTATCCCGGACGCCTCCCAGGCCCTGACCTCCGATTTCAAGCGGCCCGGAGACGTCATCTACCTGTTGGGCATCACCCGCCCCGAACTGGGGGGCAGCGAGGCGGCCAGCGAACTGGGATTCGTGAACGCCAGCGTGCCCCAGGTGGACGCCGGCAGCGCCAAGCGCCGCTACCTCAGCCTGCGCGCGGCTGCCAAGGGCAAGCTGGTCAACGCCTGTCACGACTGTTCCGATGGAGGACTGGCCGTGGCCCTGGCCGAGATGTGCGTGGGCGGACGGCTCGGCGCGGATGTCGATCTGGCCCGGGTTCCCGCAAGCCCGGACTGCGCCTCCGCCGTGGAGCTTCTCTACTCCGAAAGCCACTCCCGCCTGGTGGTGGGGGTGCCCTCAGAAAATGTGGCCAGCTTCGAAAAGCTATTCGCCGGACAGTGGGTAGCCCCCATCGGCCGGGTGACGGACTCGGGAACGTTGGTCATCGGCTTTGACGGCGGAGAACTGCTGCGCGAGCCCGTGGAGGATCTGGCCGAAGCATTCAAGCACACCTTGGATTGGTAATGTCGCTTTGACGTCAAGAAAGAAGCCCGGCTCCGCAGCCGGGCTTTTTCTTGTTGCGCAACCCTTTACCAATATGTATGGTTTTACGAAATCCTACACAGACTCCAATAACCCGTATCATCCTAAAGGAGGAGGCATGCGCAAAGCTGTCCTGGTCCTGGCGTTGATTTTCCTGGTTTGTCCTGCATTCGCGGGGCCGGCAGAGGAAACCAACACCTATGTCGGATCCAAGGCCTGCGAGTCGTGCCACCCCAACGAATTCGCCTCCTTTAGTAAAAACGCCAAAAAAGCCCACTCCTTCAAGAGCGTCCAGATCATGGCCGCCAAGCTCGAACCCGCCGAACTGCGCGAATGTTACTCCTGCCACACCACAGGTTACGGCAAGCCAGGAGGTTTCGTGAGCATGGAAAAAACTCCTGACCTTGCCAACGCCGGCTGCGAGGTCTGCCACGGACCTGGCTCCTTGCACGCCCAAAGCGGCGACAAGGCCCAGATCAAGGCTAAACTCGATATTTCCGAGTGCGCCGGTTGCCACAGCCCGGACCGCATTAAGTCGTTCGATTTCAAGCCGATGCTGTTCGGCGGGGCACACTAAGGTCAAGGAGAGCAACCACATGCGGCTTTTGCATCAATCCCTCGGAATTCGCGTACTGGTGCTGGTCACCGTGGTGACCGCACTGACATTCCTGGGTCTTTTTCTGGCCAACACCACCTGGCAGAACCGCAACACCTTGGAAATCCTGGCGCACAACTCCGAGCGGACCGCCGACCTCATGCTCATGTCCATAGAAGAACCCATGCGGCTGGGAAAGAACGCCGAAACCACCCATCAGTTTGAAAAAATGGCCGCTCGCGAGCCCCTTTCCCTGATTTACCTGACCGACTTTCGGGGCAACGTGACCTATTCCACCCGCAAAGACGCCCTGCGCAAAGACATGACCACCCTGGTTCCCGGCCCGGTAATGGACGGGATGCTGCACAAGGGCCTTGCCGGGAACACGGGCTCCGAAGAATCCTTTGCCCTTGATGGCAAGCAGTACTACGCCATTGCCAAAGCCATCAAAAATGAACCCGAATGCCATCACTGCCATGGCTCGTCCAAACCTGTTCTCGGGGCCATCGTCATGCTCCAGGACATCACCGCCACCAAGGCCAGGGCCTCAAGCGACCAGCTGAAAACCGGGCTTATGTCCCTGGGCGGCATGGCCGCGCTGCTTATCGTTCTCATGTCCTTTATGCGCAAGGCCGTGCTGCGGCCCATCCAGACCATCGCCAGAAACACCGCTCTGGTGCGCGAAGGCCGCCACGACGTGGATTTCACCATGAAGGGCGAAGACGAACTGGCCGGCCTCTCCAGCGACCTGGCCCAAATGGTGAACACCATCCAGGACCAGCTGCAATACAACCAGAGCGTGCTTTCGGGAATCATCGTCCCGCTGTTCGTCACCAACGAGCGCGGTGCGGTGGCCTTTGCCAACCCCCCCCTGCTCTCCATCCTCTGCACCACCGAGACCGCACTCGCCGGCAAGATGGCCGACGCCACCTTGAACGACTACGGCAACCATCTGGAGCTGGCAGCCTCGGTGCTGGCCACGGGAGCCACCGCCAGCGGAATGCTGCACCACAAGTGTTCCGAGGGAACGGTATACCCCATGCACTACGAAATATCCCCCCTGAAAAGCGCCACGGGCAAGACCGTCGGCGTCATCGGCGTGCTCATGGATTTGACCAAAGAAGAAGAAGCCAGAACACGCATTGAAGCGCAGCGCCAAAACCTCATGGAAGTGGCCCAGGAGGTAACCAGCGTTTCGGCAGAGCTGCTCGAATCGGCCAATTCCCTGACCAACCAGATGCAGGAACTGTCCCGCGGCGTGGACGATACCGCCGCACAGACAGCACACCTGGCCACGGCCATGGATCAGATGAACGACACAGTACTCAACGTGGCCAAAAACGCGGGCGAAACCGCCCAGGCCTCGGAAACCGCCCAACAGGCGGCCAAGGCTGGCGGCGAAGAAGTGCGCCGCACGGTTGAAGAAACCCGCCGAGTGGCCTCGAGGGCCGAAGAGCTGGCTTCCTCGCTGGCCGGGCTCACCGAGCAGGCCATGGGCATCGGCCAAGTCATGGGCGTGGTGGGTGACATCGCCGACCAGACCAACCTGCTGGCCTTGAACGCGGCCATTGAAGCGGCCAGGGCCGGTGAAGCCGGACGCGGCTTCGCCGTGGTGGCCGACGAAGTGCGCAAACTGGCTGAAAAAACCATGCAGGCCACCGGCGAAGTCGCCAAGGCCATCCGCGACATCCAGGATTCCACCCGACAGGTGGCCCAAGGCATGGCCGACACCACCCAATCCGTTGAACATACCGCCTCCATGGCCGAAAATTCCGGCACCGTGCTCGAAGGCATCGTGGAGCAATCCGGTCGCATCGCCGACCGGGTGCACTCCATCGCCACGGCGGCAGAAGAGCAGTCCTCCACCAGTGAAGGCATCAATCAGAATGTCTCCTACATCAACACCCTCTCCCAAGACATCGCCGAGCGCATTCAGGAGGCCAACACCGGCATCAACACGATGCGCGAACTTGCCCGGCACCTGGCCGAGCTGGCCCAACGCTTCACGGAGGACGACACGAAGAAACGTCCACTTCCCGCTTGACAGACCGCCTTCAGTGGCATGATAGAATGAAGCCATGGCGTCCGGGCTGGAAGTCTCTTTGCACTGGCCCATTCACAAACGCCTGAAGACCGGTTATACACAGGCGTCGCGTCGCGCTTCCGAGCGTTCGCGGCCTTATAGGCTTGAAGCCTTGTCCTCTTTGCCGCTCAGGCAAGGCCGAACTTTCGGGTTCGTCCGGCGCTGAGGGCTAAAAGTAGTCACAACGGCCTCAGCCCACACTCTAAGGAGGTTCCATGGCCAAGTATGTTTGCAATATCTGCGGCTACGTCTACGACCCCACTGAAGGCGACTCTGAAAACGGGGTCTCCCCCAACACAGCTTTCGACAAGCTGCCCGACGACTGGACATGTCCGGTCTGCGGCGCTCCCAAAAGTGAATTTTCCCCAGAATAGCCCTTTCTTCATGCCCGCCGGGTTTCCTCCGGCGGGCGTCGCCCCCACCGAGGTACATCCATGACAGCAAGTGAAATCGCTAAAGATATCTATTGGGTCGGTGCCGTTGACTGGAATCGCCGGAATTTCCACGGCTATTCCGTCTGTCCTAAAGGCACCACCTACAACGCCTTTCTCATCAAGGACGAAAAAACCACCCTGATTGACACAGTCTCCGCCGAATTCTCCGGCGAGTTGCTGTGCAACATCGCCCAGGCAACAGGCTCTGGCAAGGTCGACTACATCGTGGTCAACCACGTGGAGCCGGACCACTCCGGCGCGCTGCCCCGGCTTGTGGAAAGCCTGAAGCCGGAGAAAATCTTCATCTCGCCCATGGGGCTCAAAGTCCTCAAGGAATACTACAACTGCGAGGGTTGGCCCCTGGAAGTGGTGGGCAACGACACCACCCTCTCCATCGGCCGCCGCAGCTTGAAGTTCCTTGAAACCCGCATGCTCCATTGGCCCGACTCCATGATGACCTATGTCGTGGAAGACAAACTGCTCATCTCCTCCGACGCATTTGGTCAGAATCTTGCCAGTTCAGAACGCTTTGCCGACCAGGTGGACCAGGGCGAACTGTGGGGGCAGACCTCCCGCTATTATGCCAATATCGTGCTGCCTTATTCCACGGTCACCCTGAAGGTTCTGGAAGAAGTGACCAAGCCGGGCTGGGAAATCGGCATGATCGCCCCGGACCACGGCCTGATCTGGCGTGGCGAGGGCGTGGGCCAAGTGGTCGAAGCTTACACCCGCTACGCCCGCCAGGCTCCCACAAACAAGGCCGTGGTGTTCTACGACACCATGTGGCATTCCACCGAGCACATGGCCGGTGCCATTGCCGACGGGCTGGTGCAGACCGGGGTTTCCGTGAAAATCATGTCGCTTGCGGCCAACCACCACTCGGACGTCATGGCAGAAGTGTTCGAGGCCGGGGCCGTGCTTGCTGGTTCCGCCACCCATAACAACGGCGTACTGCCCTCCATGGCCGGCATGCTGGCCTACATGAAGGGGCTGCGGCCTCAGGGAAAAATCGGCGCGGCCTTCGGCTCCTACGGCTGGAGCGGCGAATCGATGAAACACATCGCCGCCCAGATGGCGGATATGGGCTTCGAGATGATCGAAGGGGTGCGGGTGAAAAACGCTCCCAAACACGAACAGCTTAAGGGCTGCGTCCAATTGGGACGCACCGTGGGCGAAGCCCTCAAGGCCAAGCTCGCCGCAAGCTGAACTCCGCAGACACAACACAACCGATCCAAGAACAGCGGTCGGGGCTCACGCAGTCTCGGCCGCTTTCATTGGTGTTTATCCGACTTCTGCGCCGGAACATACGGCCTGCTTCCCGCGCCTTGCAGGCATGGTGCTCCCGCACTCCCGCCCAGGCGCCACTGGGCATTGACCAGCCTCCCCCACTTTTGCTAGGCTGAAATTCGTGGCGAAAGCCTGCCTTCGCGAGAAAGACCGAAACGGCACGCCACCCCCCCATACACAACTATGACCTACACCCTCATCCAGGCTTGGCGCGCGCTCCTCTGCATCGGAGTGATGCTGGCCCACATCAAGATCTATCTTCTCCGTGAGGGTACGGCTCCCCTGTTCAACTACCTGCCCGATATCCTGGGCGGCATTCCGTGCGCCTTCTTTTCGGTCTCCGGCTACTTCATGGCCACTCTGGTGGACCGCAACACCAAGAACTTCCTGCTCATGCGTCTGGTTCGCGTCTACCCCATGTACATCATCGCCATCGTCCTGGCCTATGGGATACGCGCCTTAACCACCATGCCGCTGGATTTCGACGACCTCCCGGCAGTCATTTCGCTTCTGCCGTTCGGCGGCCGCAAGAGCTACAAACTGGGCATTGAATGGACCCTGATCTACGAGATTTTCTTCTACTTCGTCTGCACCGTCTTCTGCCGCCCCTCCCTTTCGCGCAGGTTCCCGGCCTTTCTCATGGTCTGGCTCTCTGCCGTTCTGCTGGCGTCCGCCATCAACCCAGTGCTGTATCATCTGCCCAACCTGGCAACCATCTGGCTTTCCGGCTGGAACTACAGTTTCATAGCTGGAGCGTTGGTCTACTATTTCCTCAAAAATTACGACGATCCCCAGGTCCAGACTTGGGCCAAATATGTACTCCTGGCCACGGTGTGCACCTTTTCTGCGCTTCAGCCCACACCGGTGTCGGTCATCATCATGCTGGGCCTGCTGGCCTGTCTGGCGCTGGTGGCCATGGTCATGCTGGAGCCCAAGATTCAAGCGCCGAAGCTGCTGACGCACCTGGGCGATTACTCGTACTCCCTCTACCTTATCCATGCCACCATCATCATTCTGGTACTCAATCGCTGGCCGGATATTACCGGTACCCCTCCAGGACTCATCGCCGGCCTTGTAAGCATGGTGCTCTGCCTTTGCGCCTTCTGGTTCCTGGGGCAGTTTGACGTCTCGATCCATAAACGCCTGAAGGGCTACCTTCAAAACAAGCTCAATCCGCGAAAACCTCCCAGCCCGACGGCAGAACTGGTCCAAACCGCCCAAAAGGCTGATGAACTTTCCTGACTTTTACCGTTTTTTTTTTCAGCGAGACACTTTTCCTTTTCCATGCCGCCGCATCCGCAAGAATGCGTACCGTGCGGTGCCCACTTCCGCCCTCCACAAGTATTCCCCATCCCGCTAGCGTCAGCCTGAATTGCGTCATGCGTCACCCCGCGCAACAATTCAGCTTGACAATTGTTATTTTACAGATTTATTTTTTTGTGAATATTTTCAGCGCTGGCCAGTGATGGGCAGCACGTTTTTACCGTGGCTAGGAGCCAGCCTGTTGGCTGGGACGTACAACCTTCTTGGTAAGGAAACGGATCTATGCGTGTTTGGCAATTTTTCTTTTCGCTCCTGCTGGTCGGGCTTACCGTGCTGTCAACGCCTGCTCCCTCGCCGGCTGAAGATGTTGTCGCGGGATCATCAATCATGGAGCTGATGGCCGATGACGTGGACGCCGCTCTTGGAGAAACGACCATCAAGGCCGCTGTCCAAGGTGGAACCATTCTGAATGCCAGCCAGCAGATTTCCTCCTTGCCAAACGCTAAAAACAAGGGCGTCGACACCATTTTCACCGATTTTTGCGCAACGAATTCCTTTGTCGCCTTCAATGCAACCGTGAACGACGTGTTTATCGCCGCCGCAACGATCACGGCTGAAGCACATTCCAAGGGGTATCGGGTCGTAGCAGTGAACACCCCTTCCCGTGATGGCCTTTCCGAAGCGAAAATCGGTGAATACAACTTAAAGTTGAACGGGGTTGGAGCTGACGGCGTCGTGGATCTGTACACCTTGTGGGGGAGCACGTCTTCGTTCTCGTACGATGGAATCCATCCGACCGAGAAGGCCCAGACTCAGGGAGCCACCGCCATAGCCGCCAAGGCCGCCAAGTAATTGCTCATACAGGAAAGAGGGGAGGCCACGGACGCCTCCCCTCTTTTTTGACACGCCACTCAGCATTCCGGCATCCCACCACGACGCTGTCTCCCGCGAAGGGAGCATCAAACAGGACCTCACCCTCTTCCGCTTCGCCCACAACACCCGGCGAGTCTGCCACCGGGCTGCTTGACGCGTCCCCTGGAAGGGGATAATTCCTTCAAACCGAAATACCAGCCCCCTCAACCCCGGCCCGACGGATTCTGCGAATTCCACAGCCCGCACTCGCGCAGAAAACCGGTTCGCTTCCGGGCGTGGAGCCGCAGCCAAACACACAACCGGATCCATTCGACTCGTAAAACCATGACATACACACTTATCCAGGCCTGGCGCGCCCTCCTCTGCATCGGAGTGGTGCTGATCCATATAAAAATCTATCTTGTCCGCCAGGGGACGCCCTCCCTCTTCGGCTACATGCCGGAAATCCTCGGCGGCATTCCCTGCGCCTTTTTCGCGGTTTCCGGCTACTTCATGGCCACCCTTGTGGACCGCAACACCTACAACTTCCTGCCCCAGCGCCTGATACGCGTGTATCCCATGTACCTGCTGGTCATCGCCCTGTCTTTCATCATCAGGGAATTTTCCAACCACCCAATGAACTTCAAAGGCCTGCCCTTGGCCATATCCCTTATGCCCTTTGGCATGAGCGTCCAATACCGGCTGGGCATAGAGTGGACACTCGTCTACGAAATCTTCTATTATCTGGTATGCTGGGTGTTCTGCCGCCAGGCGCTCCACAAGCATTTCCCCAAATTTCTCATCGTGTGGATGCTGGCCATCATCTTGAAAAACGTCGTGGCCCCCGACATCCCGCCCTTGCCCACGATGCTTACCATCTGGCTCTCTGGCTGGAACTACTGCTTCATCGCCGGGGCGCTGCTGTTTTACGCCTTGCATCGCTGGAACGAACCCGCCACCCAGGTTTGGGCGCAGGTGCTCCTTTTTGCCAGCCTGTGCGTCGTCTCCAGTACCTTCATCCTGGGCCAGAGCATGGTCTATCTGCTCGGCGTGGCTTGCTGCGTGGTAATGGCTGCGCTCATCAAGCTGGAATCCCGGGTGCGCGCGCCCAAATTACTGTCGGAACTGGGCGATTATTCCTATGCGCTCTATCTCATCCATACCAACTTCATCGTAGTGACCTTTGATCGCTGGGTCTATTTCACCGGCGAAAAGCCCGGACTTGTGACGGGCCTGTTCGCCCTGGTGCTGTGCATGTCCGGCTTCTGGTTTCTGGGGCAG
Source organism: Desulfovibrionales bacterium (assembly GCA_038248065.1). GTDB lineage: Bacteria > Desulfobacterota > Desulfovibrionia > Desulfovibrionales > Desulfovibrionaceae > Fundidesulfovibrio. The sequence continues at coordinate 22,229 of JBBRUD010000053.1, forward strand.
TTGGACGTGGCCATCCACAAACGCACCCGGCGTTGGGTGAACGCTCAATGTGCCGACGGCCGCATCGCCTGGGTGGATGACGCCTTCACCACCGGCCGCCTGGCCTGGATTCCCCGATTCTTGGCCTCCCTGGGGCTCTTGGCAGATCGGCCCCTTCAAGCCACTGGCCCGGCTATGCCGACGCCTCCGGTCGACGCAACCGGCCAGCCTCTGACGGCTTTCCAGCCCGTGGCCGCCAACTCCAAGACCCTTCCGCCGACGGATGGTTCCTAGCAGCCTGCTGGGAAGACCCGCACCGGTTTTTCCAGCAGCACAGGGATTGTGCGGGCCTCAAAACACCGCTCACCACTGCCAGCCTCAGGTTGCGCCTCTGCACACGAATTCTCCAAATATTTTGATTATCCGTTGACACTTTTTTTGGGCAGGCATATAGGACAACTCAGCTCTTAGATGTCTTCGTTTAGAGAGGCCGTCATGCATCTGACCCGTGCAGCAGAATACGCCATCCGTTGTGTGCTCTATATGGCCAAGCAGCCCGGGGACAAAGTTGTCAGCAGGAGAGAAGTGGCCGCCGCCATGGATATTCCCATGGCCTTTTTGGGCAAGATCGCCCAGGGCCTGGCCAGGGCGGGCATCATGGTTGTGCGCCAGGGCGCAAACGGCGGATATATTTTGGCACTTCCCTCCAAGGACATTTCCCTGCTAATGGTGGTGGAAGCCACGGACGGGGAGATCGTGTTGAGCGATTGCCTGACCAGGCCTCAGGACTGCGGGCGCAGTTCCTTCTGCGCGGTGCACACGGTATGGGACAAGGCCAGGACGGCCCTTCGGAAAACCCTTGGCGAGGCGAATTTTTTCCAGCTCGCCGCAACGGACGCCTGCCCGAGCCACTTCCCCGCCCCGGAGGGCGGCAGTGCCGGGATATCGGCTTCCCTAACCTCAACCGGCCGAGCATAGGAGAGAAGGCGCATGGATACCTTGATGCTTTCCAGATTGCAGTTCGCCGCGGCCACCTTCTTCCATTTCATCTTTGTTCCGCTGACGCTGGGCCTTTCCATTCTGGTTGCCATAATGGAGACCAGGTACGTCAGCAGCGGCGACGAAATGTTCAAGAAGATGGCCAAATTCTGGGGCAAACTGTTTCTCATCAACTTCGCCATTGGTATTGTCACCGGCATAACCCTCGAGTTCCAGTTCGGAACCAACTGGTCGCGCTATTCAGCCTACGTGGGCGACATCTTTGGACCGCTGCTGGCCATCGAGGCCTCAGTGGCTTTCTTCCTGGAATCCACCATGATCGGCGTGTGGGTGTTCGGCTGGGATAAACTCTCAAAGAAAAAACACCTCGCAGCCATCTGGCTGGCCGCCATCGCCGCGAACCTCTCGGCGCTATGGATCATCATCGCCAACGGTTTCATGCAGAATCCGCTGGGCTACGTGCTGCGCAACGGCAGAGCAGAGCTTGACGACTTCGGGGCACTGATCTCTAACCCCTTTGCCTGGAGCCAGTACGTCCACACCCTTGCGGCGGCCTTTGTGCTCTCCGGCTTCTTTGTCATGGCTGTTTCGGCCTGGCATCTGCTGCGCAAACAGCACATCGACTTCTTCACCCGCTCCTTCAAAATGGGTGCAACCTTTGCCTTCCTGTTTTCCGTACTCCTGGCGGCCCAGGGCCATCTGCACGGTAACGAAGTAGCGAAGATCCAGCCCGCCAAACTGGCGGCCATGGAATCCCACTGGGTCACCCAGAAGAACGCTCCCATGTACCTGTTGCAGATTCCCGACGAGAAAAACCAGCGCAACTCCGTGGAAGCCTTTGGCATCCCCGGCCTGCTCTCCATGCTGGCTTTCAATAACCCCAACGCCGAGGTCAAGGGCCTGCTCGACTTCCCCGAGAAGGACCGCCCGCCCGTGGGCATCACCTTCTGGAGTTTCCGCCTCATGGTGGGCGTAGGCACGCTGCTGCCCCTGCTGGCCCTGTTCGGCCTGCTCAAAAGCCGCCGCCTTACGGAAGTTCCGGGCTACCTGAAGCTTATGATCATGGCTCTGCCGCTGCCCTACATCGCCATCGAGGCGGGCTGGGCCGTGGCCGAGGTGGGCAGGCAACCCTGGATCGTGCACGGCATCATGCGCACCAGCGACGCAGTCTCTCCGGTGGACCCCTCGCAGGTGGCCATATCGCTTGCCGCCTTCATACTGGTGTACACTTTCCTGGGCATCGTCGACATTTACCTCTTGGTCAAATACGCCAAAAACGGCCCTGTCCATTAACGCTTCGGAGGTACGATCATGGATCTCGGAACCATCTGGTTTCTACTGTGGGGCGTCTTGTGGGCCGTGTACTTCGTGCTCGACGGTTTCGACCTGGGCGTGGGCATGCTCGCGCCGGTACTGGCCAAAAACGATGTTGAAAAACGCATGCTGCTCAACTGCGTCGGCCCCTTCTGGGACGGCAACGAGGTGTGGCTGATAACCGCTGGCGGCGTGACCTTCGCGGCCTTTCCCGGCACGTACGCCGTCATGTTCTCCGCACTGTACTCGGCGTTGATGCTTTTGCTGTTCGCCCTGATCTTCCGGGGCATCTCCTTTGAATTCCGCTCCAAGCTGCAAAGCCCGGGCTGGCGCAAGCTGTGGGACAACGTCCACTTCCTGGGCAGTTTCCTGCCCTCTCTGCTCTTGGGCGTGGCCTTTGCCAACATCTTCAAGGGCATTCCCATCGACCAGAACGGCATCAACCAGGGCAACCTGTTCACCCTGCTCAATCCCTACGGCCTGTGCGGCGGCGTGCTCTTCGTGTGCGCCTTCCTGATGCACGGGGCGCTGTTCTTGTCGCTGAAGACCACGGGGCAGATGCGCGACAGGGCCATCCGCGTGTCTGAGCGGCTGTGGCCTGCGCTCCTCTTGGTGGCGGTGCTCTTCCTGGTGTACTCGGCAATGGTCACCAAGCTGTTCGCCAACTACCTGGAAAACCCGCTGCTGTTCGCCATTGTGTTGCTGCCCGTGGGCGGCCTGGTCATGCAACGTGTATTCATCGGCCAGCGGGCCATGGGCAAAGCCTGGACCGCCAGCGCCGTAACCATCTCGGGCGTGGCCCTGTTCGGCGTGGTGGGCATCTTCCCGGCGCTCCTGCCCTCGAGCCTGAACCCGGCCTGGTCCATGACCATCGCCAACAGTTCCTCCTCGCCTCTGACCCTCAAGATCATGCTGGTGGTGGCGCTGACCTTCGTGCCCATCGTCATCCTCTACCAGGCCTGGGTGTACAAAACCTTCAGCGCCCCTGTGACCGAGAAAGACGTGGAGTACGACGAGGCCTACTAACCCCCGTTGCGCAGGCCCCGCTTGCCGAAGCTGATACGTCAGCCCCTGGGGCCGCTATAGCCAGGCCGGGCACCGGCCCCCCCCTTCTCATCAAGCGCACTCCGTGCCATAAAAGCCCCCGGACCCTTTCCGGGGGCTTTTCATGTTCACAAGGAGTGTGCGGCAATGCCCTTATGGCCCAAGCGCTTCCCTCCGCGCCCGCTCTTTCCAGGCCGCCTTTGCTTCCTGGCCCTTTTGCTCGCTCTGGCCCTGCCCGTCCTTTTCCCCGCAAGCGGACTTGCCCAAGACGACGATCTGAAAACGGTGCTGGAATCCTACCGCCAGGAATTGCGCGTCTACCACACCTCCCTTGACAGGTTGGAGGAGCGGCTGGCTCTGCAAAAAAAACAGCTGAAACGCCAGACCAACCGGTTGAGCCAAAAACGCGACCACTTGGTTTTACTCTTCGGCGCCGCCCAAAACCCCTGGGATCTGCGCGACGTACTGCGAGGCAACTCGCAATTGCACGAAAAGGCCATGGCGCTGATCAACTCTCCCTCCAGCCTGGATTCGGAGCTGCAAACCGGCCTGAGCGCTCTTCAGGACATGGAAGCCAAGATTGACAGCCGCCTCCAGGAAACCGTCACCGCGACTGTCGAAACCGACCTGCGCGGTTTTCTTGACGAAATACACAAACTGGCCGCTCATATCGAAGCCATTCAGGCCAAGAACCGTTTAGGCCTGCAACCCCTGCTCGACCTCAAAGCCGCTCTGGAGAAGGGGAATAACAACCTCAACGTGGAACTCAAGCGCGTCTGGAAAAATTACTACACCGAAAAGACCCCAACGCTGTTCACCACCTCCCTGGCTGAGAGGTTGCTCTTCAACTGGGAGCAATGGAGAGCCTCGGCGCACTTCACTGCCAGGCTTTTGGAAAACGACAATCGGGAACGCTCCTGGAGTTCCACCATAGCCCTCAGCATGCTGGCGTTCCTGGGGGTCGTCCTGTCCGTCTTCCTGCTCCTCAGTCTTGGTGCAAAAGCCGTATCGAAAAGCCTGCCCGGCCACAGCTGCCCCAAGGAGGCCCGAGTCCCTTTGCGCTGGGCCACGCTGTGCATGGCTGCCGCACTGAGCCTGGATATCTGGGCCAATGACGTCAGCGCGGTGCTCTTCTCCATGGTTGCCGCTGTTGAAGAAATACTCCTCTCCGCCGGGCTGGTGTTTTTCTCCAAATTTCTGAGCCTGTATGCCGACGGACCCGAGGCAGCCACAAGAACAGCCACGCGCTGGCCCCTGTGGGGTCTGTTTTCCCTTGGGCTGCTGTTGCAATGCCTGCGCGTGCCCGATATTTTCGTGCAACCGATTCTGGCTGGAAGCCTGCTGACTCTGGGTTTGTGGATCAGGCGCCAAGCCATGTCCGCCAGCGCCCGGCTGGATAAGACCATCGCATCGTTTTGCGGCATCGCCCTCCCCGCCCTGGCAGCAGGGTGCCTGCTGGGGTATCCCCGGACCGCCACCCTGCTGACCTCCATGCTCTTCTATCTGGTGCTCTCCGTGCGCCTTTCCAATTCCGCCGTTTCCCTGTTCGTCGGCTGGCAGGCACGCATTTCCCACCGAGCTTCTCCGGTGCTCATGGGGCTGCTTTCTGGCGTGGGCTTTCCTCTGGTTTTTCTGTGTGTCTTTTCTCTCAACCTGTGGTTGGCCTCCTCGCAGTTCGAGGGGCAACTCGTCTTCATGGACGTACTGAGCCAGGAAGCGCATTTCGAGGCCTTCTCCGTCAGCGCCCAACGCCTGGGGATGATCGTGCTGGCCTATTACCTGCTGAAATCCGGCATCCACGCCACCCAAGGATTTCTGGCCGGTTACGGCATGATGCGGCAGGATCTGGAACCGGGGACGGTGAATTCCCTCCAGGCTCTAGCGCGCTACCTCTGGTGGACCTGTTTTATCCTGTTCGTGCTGTTCACCCTGGGATTTTCCTTCACCAGCCTGACGGTGGTGGCCGGCGGCCTCTCCGTGGGCATCGGCTTCGGCCTGCAGCAGATTGTCAACAACTTCATCAGCGGCCTCATCTTGCTCTTCGGCAGGGCCGTGCAGGTGGGCGACGTGCTCCAGATCGGCGACGCCCTGGGCGTGGTCAAGCGTGTGAACATCCGCAACACCACGGTGCAGACCTACGACAACGCCACCATCTTCGTACCCAATTCCACCCTGATCACCAGCCAAATCGTCAACTGGAGCCATCGCGACCGCCGGGTGCGCCGGGAGGTCTCCGTCGGCGTGGCCTATGGTTCAGACCGCAAGAAAGTTATCGCTCTGCTGGAACAGGCGGCCTTGAGCGTGCCAAGCGTGCTGCGCAAACCAGCCCCGGATGTGCTGTTTGCGGCCTTTGGCCCCAGCGCGCTGGAATTTGTTCTGCGCGTCTGGTTGCCCGAAGTGAATAACGCCGTCAGCATGCTTTCGGAGGTGCGCAATGCCGTGGACCAGCTTCTGCGCGACAATCAGGTGG
>JBBRUD010000054.1:0-27733 GCA_038248065.1 Desulfovibrionales bacterium
AAATGAAATCGCGACTTTTCTGGTCATTTTCATTCTCCTGCTGTCGTAAATTGTTTGTACTGACACTTATGAATCCAATGTTCAGTCAAACATCTAACAGCAGCAAGTGTGCCATAAGCCTCTTGAAACCGAGAATTTCAGCGTGACACCATATAAAATTATCGTTTTACATTTATGAAATTAAATTATTGTCAATTATGTATTGTGACTTCTGGGTTTGTTCCTGAATGTACTTTTTGCCAAATTCCATCGTGGCGTCATCAACGTACAAGAGTACGCGAAGGTACATACATGACAGGAGTTGTTCGGAATGGTACAGTGAATGGCAATGACGTGGCGGTGTTCGCCCAGCGCATTGATCGGGGGGAAATCAGCAGAGCCGTGCGCCGACGAAATTTGCAGCCTCTTGAAGCGTCGAGCGAGAGGCCCCGCTTGCAGCCGCATCGCCAAAGCCGGAGAGCAGCTTTGCTGTGCCCTTTGAAGCGTTGAGCTGTGAGAGCCCGCTTACAAGGCGATTCGAAGGACTTTTCCCTTGCCAGACCTCTCTGCCGGGTCGAAACCGGTGGCAGGCGAGAGCACGGTGTGGCAGGCCTGATCCGTCTTCCGAGCGAGCGTACGCTTCATACCTCGCAACGGTTCAGAATTCTTATGGAGGTCTCTATGTTGCGGTGCAAATCCTGGTGGCTGTATGGAGCGGCGATGTGCGTCCTGCTGGCGGCTGTTCCAGTCCGAGGGGCTTCCGATGGGCAGGCGCGGGAGGTTTCCATTCCGGGAACGGGGCTCGCCATTCGTGTGCCTCTGGATGTCGCTGTCTCCACGAAAAATGCCGCCCATCCAGGCGGCAGGACTCTTTCCGTGTCGGTAGAAGCCCTCAAGGATTTCCCCCGCAATGGCGTGGTCATCAAGGCCGAGATTCTGGCCCAACGAGCGGCCCTGGCCAAGGGCCAAGCCAAGGTGGTTGACGGGGGCGGCGGCGAGGCCGCGCTGGCCGAGGTTGTGAAACTGTCAACTGGAGGGCACGCCGTCATCTATCCTGAGTACAGCGAGTTTGAGGCCTGCGACCTCCGCCTGGCCATGGTCGCCGTATTCTTTCAGGGCGACCAGCGAATAACTTTACGCTACAGCATCCCCCCTGCCGCCGTCATCGCGGAAGATCCAACTTTTTTTGGCCACGACACGGAAAACTGTGGCCCAGCCGCTGTATGGCTCGGCCCCGGCCCGGAACTTTTCCAACGCTTTCACCGTGCGGCCAAGGCCGGTAACCTGGGGCCTGCTGCCAACGCCTGGTACGCTGATTTTACGGCTCTCTTGGGAACTCTGCGACAGAAGGTTCCAACTTCAAGCTGACTGGTGGCGACTCCACGTCCACCACGAGCCCTGCGCTCCATGACCTTGAAGGCGTAAAACCGGTAAAAACGCCCTTCTGCACGGCCTGTTACTGCGAATCCCGTTGCTTGCCGCCGATGTAGCCCAGATAGCTGGAATACAGGGCGGCGGCCAACGGGCTGCCCCCCGGCAGTGCGTATTCGGGCAGGGAAAAGGCTACCAAGCCATCCCGCGCGTAGGGTTGGGCGGCGCGCAACTGGCTGGCCACCCGAGACATATCCGCCGGAACGGCCTGGAACGGGTTTGTGTTGAGCGGAGGGCCTTCGGTCTGGGTAAACACTTCCACCACGGGCAGAAAGAGCGCCCCAGCGTCCCGCGCACCTTTGGCAGCAGCTTGAATATAGAGGGGGGCGTCCTCCATGCGTAACTTGCGCACGCCTACGCCGTCCTGAAACAGGTACGCATCCATCCCCGAGACCGACAAAAGCGTCTTTATGAACTCTCTGTAGGCCTTGGGATCGCAAAAGCCGTTGGCAAAGCCGGAGACAGCCACCGGACGTTGCGGAGCAAGCGCCCTCAAACCCTCGCGTACGTTGCGCAGGTGATCGGCAAGCAGGGACTGGCGGCTTTTGGTGAGCCAGTTCGTATCATCGATCTCCTCAGGCAGGTACCAGCCCTTGAAACAGGAATACCCGTTGAAGGCGGCGTCCAACTCCCGCGCGGTGCGCAGGGAATCGAGCTCCAACCGTTTGAGGTACACCCGGACAACCTCCACAGGCAGGACGATCTTTTCCCACCAGGCCAGGTCGTGCACCAGGCCCAGCCGCACGGTCATTCCCCTTTCCTGGGCAAGGGGGAGAATCATCTCCAGAAGCGGTACAGAAGCGCCTTTATGCGAGGGCGAAGCGAAGAAGGCCGTCGAGCCCAACACGCTCCATTGAATGATGACGTCATGCACGCCCATGGACACCAGGCCGTCCAGGAGAGCGCTCCAGCGTTCCCGTGGCCAGGATTCCTGCTCGCGCAGGGGCTGAACAAACGTGGACGTAAACCTGGCGGAAGTCTCCGCCGAGGGGACATGCGCGTCGCCTGCCAGGGGTTGGGCGCATGGCGCACCCGCGTGGCTGAGCAGAACCAGCAGCAAGGCTGTCGGCAGGCCAAGGCGTCCGTGGCGCGCCAAGCGGCAAAGCGATGCGGCAAGCGTTGTCCACAAATTCATACACAATCCTAGAAATGCAGTATGGTGGTTATATACAACCCGTCCACGGATTGGTTGCTGCGTCTGTTGAAAAGGAGCCCGCCCTTGTACTGGGCAACAATCTCCGCATACGAACGCGGCGTGGTGTATTGCGTCTGATTGAAGAGATACTTGACAGAGAGGCCGAGGCCCGCCTCCCAAATGGAAAGCTGGCTGGCATCGGGAGTCCACAGGCGTCCATTGACCACCACATGAGGGGTGACAAGCAGATTGTTGGCAGCCTTGAAAGTCCAGCCTTGCCGTGCTTCGCCATTGAACATGAACCGGGCGGGAGTTTCCACGAAACGGGCCGCTTCAAGATATAAATAGCTGAAGTTCCAATTGTCGCTTTCCGGTTTATAGTCGTAGCCATCGGCCCACGATCCCTGGGCGCGCAGCAGCCAGTTATTTTCGGCCAGAGCCCCTATTTTCACCAGTCGTTCCACACCAAAAAACATATTTTGCGATTTGAAGGGTTTATAGCGGACGCCAAAAGCCGCCTGCGTGGTATCTGGATCAAACTCCAGAGACTGGCGCTTCAAGGTCCAGTTGACGCGCCCAACAAGCTGGAACACCCGGTCGTCGCGTTGGCCGATTATCGGGGGAGCCCAGTTCACTTCCACGCCGCTGATGGAGGGCTGGTAGAGACCGGCCTGCCCGCCGGGCGCATCCAACTGCCCGGCCCGGCTGGTGTAGTAGCTGAGGTAGCCGGTGACGGTCAGGTTTGTGTCCAGTTTGGAGACTTCCTGGCGCAGGCGGTAGAGGGTTTGCCTGGTTTCCTTGGCCTGTTCCTGGGATTCAACAGGATAGAGCGGCTGATTGTCGATGGCGGACTTGAAACGCGCGATGGCTAGTGCGTTGCGGCTCAGGGCCATGTAGGCGTAGCCGGCGTCTTCCCAAAGGCGCAGGCGCTCCGGCTGCAAAGCAAGGGCTTTGTCCCAGGCGGCCACGGCTTCTTCGCGGCGGCCAAGGCTCAGCAGACAGTACCCAAGGTCGGCCAGATCCTGCGGATCTTCGCGCAGGGCCAGGGCCTGCTGGTATTGAGCCGCTGCCAGCGCGTTCTCGCCCAACGCCTGGTAAGCTTTGGCCAGTTGGGAAAACGTTTCCGCCTTCGGGGCCAGGGCCAGGGAGGCGTTGAGGTCGGCTACTGCTTCTCCAGGCTGGTCCAGGGCCAGATGGGTCTTGGCCAGCTCATCAAACAAGAGCAGGCGGTCGGAGGCGGAAAGGCCATCTGCACCCACGGCCGGTGCGTCCTGGCCATTTTCGGGCGAAACCGTGGCGGACGGGGATGTCTCCGCCCCGGCTGCGGCGGCGGGCAGCACCGGTTGAGCCAGGGTGCCCCTCACCTCAGCAGCTGCGCCAAGACAGGGCAGGGTCAGCAGCAGCAACAGCAGGGCTTGCAACAACAGGCGCGTTCCTGGGGAAGGCCCCGCAACTGACGAAGAAGGGGCGTCCGGCCCATGGGGCATGCTGTGCTGTTTCATTTGCCGAGTCTCACTAGCAGTCCGCTGGGAAGGTTTTCGAGGGCGGGCTTGCCGGTTCCGGCGGCAAGATCCAGCACCACCCTCAGTTTGTCGGGATAATGGCCCACGCGGATACGCTGCACCATGCCGCCGGTTCCAGGAAGCTGGTTTGGTCCGGTGTACTTCCAGGCACCCGGCAAGTCCACGGCCAAGCGGTAAGGGGCATCCAGAGCGATGGTTTTGGGCACGATGTCTTTGTCTGCGCCTTTGAGCAACACGGTTACGCCATCGGGGCCATCGGTCAGGACGATCTCCTGAAGAGTCCGTGGCACGGATGCGCCGCCTGTTTCGCCAGGGTGCTCCTGGTTTGGTGCATTTGCCGCGCGCTGTGGGGAGGCGGTGTGCACCGCTGAAGCCATGGGAACGCGGGGCTGGCTGGAGGAAGACTTTGCTGCGTCTGCCGTACGGGCGGGCGCGGGTGCAGCAGCGGATGGCGCGGCAGGCACCACACCGGAAGGCGCAGGTCCCGGCTGGGGGGGCAGCCCGGCTTGAACGGATTCCAACAGGCGGAGCGCTTCCTGCGGATTGCCTTCAATACGCTCCATCCGCGCCAGACGGATGGTGACAGCCGGGTCCGGCTTCAGGGCCAGGCTGGCCCGGTACGCCTGGGCGGCCTTCCGGGTCGACTCGGTTTGCGCGAAAAGGTTGCCCAGGGAGAAAAAGTACAGCCGCTGTTCTTCCTCGGAGAGCCCTGAACGAGCAGGATCGACTCCCTCCATGAAAGAGATGGCCAATCCAGGTTTGCCCAAGGCAATATAGCAGTTGGCCATGGCCAGCCGGATACGTGGCTGGGGTTTGAGCTCCAAAGCCTGCTGGAGTTGCTCCAACGCCGCGTCGTAACGCCGAGCCTGATAGAGGGCCAGCCCCATGGAAAAACGGGCTCTCCATGGCTCAAGGCCGTCTGCCAAAGCCTGGGAAAACAGCTCAACGGCCCGGTCGGGATGGCCAAGGCGTTGTTCCACCGCCGCTAGATTCACCAGCGCGTCCAGCCGCATGGCCTTGGGCAGGCCAGAAGAATCCAGCGCCTGGCCCAGCTGTCCGGCTGCCTGCTGGTCCAGGCCCAGTTGCAGGAAAGCGGCCCCCAGATGGGCCTGCCCCTGGGCGCGAAGCCCGGCTGCCAGACCGGGAATTTTCAGCAGCCGTTCGAACACGGCCTGGGCTTTTGCGGGCTTGCCGCCCTCCAGGTAGGAAACGCCGGCGTTATCCAGCAGTCCGTCACGTCCTTGGGGAAGCAGCGTATACGATGCAAGAAACAGATCGCCAGCCTGGGCGTGCCGGCCAGCCATATTTTCCAGAACGGCCAGCATTTCCAGAAGGCGGGCCTCCTCATCGCCCTGGCTGGGGACCATGGGAAGGGCCTGGCGCAGTATTTCTGCGGCTTTGCCGGCCTGGCCGGATTTTGCCGTCAGCACAGACAAGGCCGAGACGGTTTCCACGCTGGGATGCGCCTGCCGGGCTGCCTGGGCGTAGGCGATGGCCCCTTGGATATCTCCCAGGCGTTGGCTGAGTTCAGCCATGCGGGCAAGCAGCGCAGGGTCCCCTGGCTTGCGGGCCAGAGCGGCTTTCCAGGCTTCAAGGGCGGCGGCGTCCTCTCCGGTCTGGACGAGCAGAGCGCCGAGTTCCACCCGAGCGGCGGTTTCGGCTTCAGGCGTCAGGCCCTTGGCCACGGCCTGACGCAGCAATTCTGCTGCCTCGCCGGGAAAACCGGCCTTGGCTTTGAGCGCGGCCAGGCGGAGCATAAGGGGCATGCCAGGCGTTAGGGAGAGGGCCTCTTCCAATACCCGTGCGGCCTCGTTGAAGCTGCCCAGACGCTCCAGGCTTGTCGCCTGGCTTTCCAGGGCCACCGCGCCCTGCCCGTCCCGAGCCGCTTCGGCAAAGGCCTGGACAGCCTCGGTGTCTTTATGGGCAGCGCTCAACGCGTAGCCCCGGCTCAGCAGAAAGTGCCCGCGAGCAGACGCATTCGCGGCCTTGGCCGCCAAATCAGCAAAAATCTCAGCAGCCTCAAAGGGCTTTCCAGCAGCCATCAGGACGTTGGCGAGCATCTCCCGTGAAGCCGGAGCGCTGTTGGCCGCTTCGGCCCTGCGGGCGTACTCGAGAGCCTGGTCCGAAGCCTGGCGCTTGAGGGCGTTCTCAGCCAGGGACCGCAGCACTGCCGGGTCATCCGGGGCCAAGTCCAAGGCCTGCCGCAACAGGCCCTCGGCCCCCGGATAGTCATCCAGACTGGTCAGGCCCTGGGCCCAGGCCATAAGGATGGCTTCCTTGTCTTTGACAGCAGTGGCCTGGGCCCAGGCCTGCTCCAACTGGCGTACGGCTTCCGGTGCCCGAGACAAGCACAGCAGGGCTTGGCCGCGCAACAGCAGGACGGGAACGGCCTGTGGCGGAGGCAGCTTGTCCAGTTGGCTCAAGGCATCGCCGCAACGCCCCTGGCGCAAACGCACTGCCGCAAGCCCGGAAAGTGCCTGATGCCTGATCTGTTCGTCTCCCCCCTCCTGGGTCACTTGCGAGAAATCTTCCGCAGCGGCTTCGTCCCGGCCAAGCCTCGAATACAGGAATGCCCGTGCCAGACGCAGCCGGACCTGCCCCGGTGTGATCTCCAGCCCTTGGTCGGCCTGTCCGACGGCCTCGTCCAGGCGGCCCTCCCCGGCCAAGGTGTTCACCAGGGTTTCTCTCGCCTTGGCATCCGCTGGCATGAGTTCCAGGTAGACCATGAATTCCTGAATGGCTTCGCCCGGACGATTCTGGGCCAGCAGACGGTAAGCCTTGTCCAGGTGGGGATAGGATTTCAAGCGTTGCAGCTCGCGGGTGAACCAGTTGCCCTGGCTGGCGACGGTATCTGGAATGTCCGATGGGGCTGGCGATATGACCGGTTTTGGAGGAGGCGCGTTTTCGGCGCCGGACCCGGTCGGACTAGCCGGAGCGACTGGGCCCGGGGTTTCCGGGGCGACCAGGGCGGTCGGGTTTGCTGTGCTGGCCGGGGCGGTCGGGCTTGCTATAGTGGCCGGGTTGGCTGTGATGACCGGGGCGACTGTGGTGGCCGTGTTGGCCGGACCTGCTGTGGCTGCCGGGGCGACCGGGCTTGCTGTAGCGGCCGGGATAGCCGGGGTGGCCGGGGCGACCGTCGATGCGGGGGAATCCCCGGCGGTGTCCTGGGCAAACAGCAGGCCGGGCCCGCACCAGGCGACCAGCCAGACGAGCAGGCCAACACGCACCACGGCACTCCACGGCGCACGGTGAGGGGCCGGTGCGCTTACGGGAGCGTTGGCGCGGACAGGAGGAGAAATATATCGTATTGGCATGCAGTGCGCCTGAGACGGTCAGTGGGGCTTCGAACTGGTGCCGTTTTCACGGATGTTTTTGGTATCCACGCCCATCTCCGTCAGTATTTCCCCAAGAAAACCGGTCCGTTGAGACTGTATAGCCAACACATACTTGAGCTGTTCCTGCGTGATAAGGCCTTTACGCACGAGATAGTCTCCAAAGTGACCGGGCGTTTTTCCATTTTTAAAGTATCCTATCGTCGCGTCCTGTATTGACTTGTACGGTAAAATACCTTCGTTCACCAGAATATCCCCCAGACGCAAATAGCTCCGGCGTTGCTTTTGCAACGCTTGCTCAAGCTGCTCCGGCGTACATCTGCCTTCCTGCAGTAGTTGTTCGCCAAAGGCGGCGCTCCCGTCAGAGGCAGCCTCATCCAACCGGGCATAGGCGCGGATCTTGGCAAAGGCCATGTTGCTGCTTGAGGTGAGCACCATTTCCAGGGGACGCCCCAGAGCTTCCTCTAACCGGTGCAATTCTCCGGCCTCCAGGGGAGCCAGCACGGCAACCACGAGGGTGCCGCCCTCTTTGAGTTCCAGAGGGAAAATATCATGTGAGAGCGCCATTTCCTTGGGGATGATATGCAGCAATCTCAAAGGAATGGAATAGGGATCGATTTCGGTGGTGCTCAGGCGAAACTGCGCCCCCAAAGTCATTACCAAGTCGTTTTCCCGCACGAGGCCCATGGCCACCAGCACATCCCCCAGAGGGCGACCGGTGAGCTTCTGCTGTTCCAGGGCCTGATCCAACTGGCTGACGGTGACGTAGCGCCTGTCCAGCAGCAGGTCTCCCAGACGGCGACGGTAGGAGCGCAATTCTTCTTCGGAAGGATACACGTGAGCCGTCTTATCCCAGGCGATGATTTTCCCTGTCATCAAGTAACGGGCGTACATGCGAAGCGCGCGCCAGGTGGCGCAGAAGTTTATGAGGTTGCCCCAGAAAAGCCTGGGTATGGAGAGCAATCCCTGGATGGGCCCGTATATCCTAGAGGTGTATATCCCTCGCCAAAGCATACGCCAGAGCAGGAAAAAGAGGTTGACCAGAAGCAATGCCCACAACATGCCGCCCGGCTCCACCAGAGGTGGATAGCGATAGCCCTCTGGGTCGAGGGTCTGGTACAGCCAGAAGCCGCCGACCAGGGGGACGATAAGATTGCCCAGCATGTTCACCTGATTGGTGACAAGGGCCTTGCGGTCACGAGCAAGCATGTACCGCGTCCAGAAACCGCCTTGCCAGCCCAGGCTGGCCCAGCCTTGCAGGGCAATACCGATAACCCAGCGTGATTTCTGGCGGACAGCGGTTTTAAAGGTGCCGGGAAAAAACTCCTTGATGACGATGTATTCCCGTTTGACCACTTCTTTTGATCTGCCGAAAATATCGCGGCCCGTGCTTTTTCTTCGGATGGCATGGCGCACGAAAATCTGCTTGCAGCCGTATTTGCGCAGGCGCATGCCAAAATCATAATCCTCTGTGAGGGAGTTGATGTTGAAAAGCTGATTGTTGTTGTCCTGAGCCAGGGAATCCAGGGCCCGGCGGCTGTAGCCGCTGCCGACCCCGGCGGAAGGCACGCAGTGGCTCAGGACCTCGCGGACGGTCATGTCTTTGCAGTGGTTTTCAGCGAATTCATCCAGGTAGTGGCCCCGCGTGAGATTCCACCACACCCCGGGGAGGGGAAATACCGGCAACTGGACCATGTCCTTAGCCGGAATCAAGTAGTTGAAAAGCTTGAGGTACAAGGGGTGGATGATGTCTTCCGAGTCGTTCATCACGAAAATTTCAAAGCGCAGGTTGTTGTCTTTTTCGAAGACCTTAATGCCCTCGTAGACCCAGTTGAGGCAATCGGCCTTGTTGGTAGGGCCGTCTTTGGGACAGACGATACGGTGTACGTTGTCGAAGCTTTCCCGTGCGATTTCAACCTCGCGCTGGGTAGCCTGGTCGTTGGGATAGGTTCCCACAAAAATATGGTAGTTTACGTAGTTGAGCGTGTGGATGGTGTTGCCGACCATCTTGCGGATCACTGCGGATTCATCCCAGCAGGGAACCATGATGGCCACCAGTTTTTCAGGAACTGACAGCATCTTTTCTTCGGTGAGCGGTGCATAGTTTGGCAGGATGAACAGACGGCGATAGAGGCCCCGGAGCAGGTACACAGTGTCGAAGAACAGTTCATCGAATCCGCTGACGAAAAACACCACCGAAAGCGCAATGAGCACGATCTTGAAGCCAAGCAGGGCATAGGGCGCATAGATTTCGAGCATGAATAGGCCGACTGCGGGACTAAGCGCCAAATTCCGATTCTGCGGGCAACAGCGGAATGCGCCCTTCAGACCACCGGATGATCGCCTCAACGATGCGTTCTGCGGAACGCCCGTCGCCGTAGGGGTTACCCAGGCCGGTCATGGCTTTACGCGCGGCGGCATCGGCCAGCAGGCGCGAAGCGTGGGCCACGATTCCCTGACGGTCCGTGCCCACCAGCAGGGCCTGCCCGCGCTGGCTGGCCTCGGGCCGTTCCGTAACCCGGCGCAACACAAGCACTGGAACATCAAAAGTAGGGGCTTCTTCCTGAATTCCCCCAGAATCGGTGAGGATCAGACAGGCGTTGCGCATCAGATGCACAATGGCCGGATAATCCACGGGTTCAATAAGATTGATGCCAGGACAATGCCCGAGTATTTTGCGTGCCACCTCCCGCACCTTGGGGTTCAGGTGCAGGGGATAGACCACGGCAATGTCGGGAAACGCCGTGGCCAGATCGCGCAGGGCCAGGCAAATCTGCTCCAACCCGCTGTCGAAGGATTCCCTGCGGTGGGAGGTGACCAGCACCAGGCGTTTTCCAGCCAAGTCCAGGGATTCCAAAGGGGTTCCGGCGGGGTCGTAGGGCATTCCGGAGAGGGTGTTCAGGGCGTCCACCACGGTGTTGCCCGTGACGGCGACGGTTGCCGGATCATATCCTTCGCGCAGCAGTTCGTCCCGCGCCCTGCGAGTGGGGGCAAAATGCAGGGAAGCCATCACGCTGGTGAGCTTGCGGTTGACTTCTTCAGGGAACGGATTGTTGACGTCGTGGCTGCGCAGCCCCGCTTCCACGTGGCCAATGGGTATTTTGAGATAAAAGGCCGCAAGGGACGCACTCAGCACCGTGGTGGTATCGCCCTGCACCAAAAGCAGATCGGGTTGCGTTTGCGCAAGTTGAGCAGTCATGGCCGTCAAGGTGGCGGCGGTCAGGTCCGGCAGGGTCTGGTTGTCGCGCATGAGGCGCAAATCCGCCTGCACGGAGATGTCGAAAGGCTTCAGGGCCTGGTCCAGCATCTGCCTGTGTTGCCCCGTGGAGATGACCACCGTGTCGAATCTGTCGGGGTGGCGGCGCAGAGCGGCGATAACCGGAGCGAGCTTGATGACCTCAGGCCGGGTTCCAAGAGCGACAGCGATACGAAGGGTGCTCATAGGGGTCACGATCCTATAATTATGGCACGTTTAGCCTGATATATTACAATAATGTAGTTGTTGTGCCAACGTTCATTACCTACCATTAATTCCGATGAAGGGTAACCCCTCTCTCGGAACTGTGCCCGGCCAGATGGTTGCGCCGCAACACCGTGGGGGGATCATTTTTAGCCCCCGGAGACCTCTACGTTCATGACCCGAAACAACCATTGCTTTTCATTTCCCTTGGCATGGAATATCATCAGGCTGTTCCTGTTTTTTGACATGCACTCGTGATCTCCTCGTTGGTTCTGAAACCTCTGCGCCGGGTGACTTCGGCAACAACAAACAGGAGACAGCAAACCCTGATGGTGAACTCAACCCGCGCCGTCCTTGCCTTCGCCACGCCCGCCCCAACAGGGAGGGCGTGTTGCGACGCATAATGCTGCATGCGGTGCTGTCGTGCTCGCTCTGCTTTCTCGTAACTGCCTGCACCCATTCGCCCTCGCAGACTCAGACCGACGCTGCCGACGACCTTTCGCTCCCTGGTGAGCAACCCGAGGCTCCATCCGCTCCGGCATCCGCAAACACGGACCAGCCTGCTTCCCCCACAGCCGGGCACCCGCTGCGCTATCAAGTCTCTTTCGACGGGCTGGCAGACAAATCCCTGGTGGAACTTTTGCGTTCGGTATCCGATTCGGCAACCATGGCGGGCAAACCGCCTGCCAGCCTATTCCTCCTGCGGGGGCGCGCCAAGGCCGATTTGAAGAAACTCCAAGACGCCCTGGCCTCGCGTGGATATTTTTCCGCGCATGTGCGCTTTACCCTTGATGAAACGGCAACGCCCATCCAACTGCGCTTCACGGTAGAGCCCAACGGCGCCTTCATACTGAAATGGGTGGATGTGGAACTGAGCGATGGCAGCGCCCCGGTGCGCTTCACCTTCCCCGAGGCCGCCGAACTGGGACTGACTGTGGATGCGCCAGGCATCTCCAAGGATATCGTCGACGCCGGGGCAAAGCTCATCACCGTGTTCAAACAACGGGGGTATCCCTTCGCCGTCCTGGCCCGGCGCAAAGCCGTGGCCGATCCCCAGGCCCACACCCTGCACATTACCTACATCGTCACCCCCGGACCCTACTGCCTCTACGGACCAACGACCATCACGGGCCTCAAGGACGTGAACCAGGGGCTCCTCCTGCCGCTCATTCCCTGGAAGCAAGGGGACGAATATAACCAGGATCAGGTCGATCTCTTTCAGAAACGCCTTGCGGACCTGGGGCTGTTCGCCAAGGCTGCCGCAACCCCCAAGGTACTCCCTGCCGAGCCGGGACGGGTCGAGGTGGATACCCAGGTTACGGAACGCAAGCAGCGCACCTTTAAGGGCGGCGTCACCTACAACACCGATGACGGGCCCGGTGCGCAGATAAGCTGGGAGCACCGGAACCTGTTCGGCAACGGCGAACGGTTGAAGCTCCACCTGGCAGTATCGCAGGTCAGCAAGGTGGTGGAGGCCAAATTCGAGAACCCCTTCTTTCTGGACCAGAAACAACGCCTGCTGGCCGGAGTCAGGGCGGCGGACGAGGACACCAAGGCCTACCATGGCCAAAACCTCACCGCAGAGGTCACGGTATCGCGCAAGCTGGGCGAACATCTCAATGCCCAGGCGGGTCTTGGCTACCGCTCCAGCCTGGTCTACGACGACGCCGCCAACCCCGACCTGACCAACACCCACTATAATTTGGCGTCAATCCCATTGGGGCTCTCCGCCGATACCCGCGATGACCCCCTCAATCCGTCCAAGGGCTGGATGTTTGCCCTGAGCGTCGCGCCCTGGGTGGATACGCAGGGGGCGAATCTCAACTTCCTGAAGGCTCTCGCTTCCGGGTCGCACTACCTGCGCCTGCTGGAAAAACCTGGAATCATCGTGGCCACGCGGGCTTCGCTGGGCTCCCTCTCCGGTGTATCGGCCTCACGGCTGCTGCCCCCGGATGTGCGTTTCTACGCTGGCGGCAGCGGTTCCGTCCGGGGCTACGCCTACCAGACGGCGGGTCCGCTGCGCGGCGACAAACCCCTTGGCGGTCTTTCGATCTTTGATTTCAGCACGGAACTCCGGGTCCGCCTTTCGGAGATGTTCGGCTGGGTGGTATTCCTGGACGGCGGCAACGCCTACGAGAATGTGTATCCCCAACTGGACAAGGGAGTGCTGCTGGGAGCCGGAACAGGGCTTCGGGTATACACCCCCATCGGGCCGTTCCGGGTGGACGTGGCCACGCCCCTTGCCCGCAGAACCAAGGTGGACGACGTGTTCCAACTCTATATCAGCTTGGGTCAGGCATTTTAAGGATGCGTCCGGGATTCCATCTGAAAAATCTTCGCGACGGACAGGGCGGGTGAACCATGGGGAAGAAGCTCTCGAAAAAGACGCTCAAAAGAATGGGCAAATGGGCGGCCTGGGCGGTATCCGGTTGTCTTGCGCTTGTTCTGGTGGCCTATGCCGCCCTGCAGACCCCCTGGACCAAAAACGCGCTGGTCAACTACGTTGCGGAATACTGCTCGCACGAACTTGGCTGGAAGGTTGAGATGTCCACTCCTGAAGGGGTTCTGCCTTTCTCCCTGAAAATCGCCTCATTGCGCATTGCGGATACGAACGGCGAGTGGTTTGCAGCCACGAACACATCCCTGTCCCTTTCGCCCGTGCCTTTCGGGCGGAGGTTTGCCACTCTCAAGATCGGCATGGACGAAGCGACTGTGCGCCGCGCCCCGGTGATGCCGCCGGACCAGGGGCCGCCACCGCCTGAAACGCGCCCGCTGGCCTTCCTGGACGGGCTCGGCCCCCTCCCTGTAGAGGGCGAAATGCAACTGGATGTGGGCAGGCTGCACCTGGACGACTCCCTGACCGGGCGCGCCCTTACAGGGCAGGCGTCTGTGCACGCCCTGGCAATGGCCGGAGCCGTGGACGCCCGCATCGTGGTCAGCGCGCAGGAAGACGCAGCAGCTCACCCCCCTTCCGCGCCCAGTGCCGACACATCATCAGCCTCGCCTGCGTCCACCCCCGCGTCCACCGATGTTTCGATTCTCGCCCGCTTCGATCCCGGCTTGCGCACCGCCCGGCTGCAACTCACGCTCAAAGAGGAGCCGGGCGGCATGGCCGCCGCCATGGCAGGCCTCCCGGCCGATACGCCTCTGTCAGCTTCCATGGATGGCGATGGGCCTCTTGCCGCCTGGCAAGCCTCCCTTGCGGTGCGCGGCGGCCAGGAAGCCATCGTTACCGGCACGCTCACCGCGGGGCTTGGCCGCACGTCTGCCGACGACGCCGGGTTCGGCCTCGACCTCAGCATCAATCCCTTTCTCCTGCCCGTCCCCGCCCAACTTCGCGATGCGCTGGGTTCCCAGGTAGGCCTGCTCTTTAAGGGAGTGCTGACTTCCGCCGGGTTGCCGATGCCCCAATGGCAAATACGGATGGATGAACTCTCCGTTGTTGCTAAAGCCTTCAAAGCCGAGGTGCGCGGCGACCTCGGCCCCCAGTGCCTCGCGCCTCGCCTGAACTTCGCGCTTCGTGTGGCAGACCCCGCCCCCCTTGGCCTGAAAGCCGGACCTCTGGCTGTGGAAGGCGCCCTGAACGCCACACTCGACACGGCTGGGCCGCTGACTGCCGAGGTGCAGCTTTCTTCGGCGGATCTCGGCTCCGCGCTCTTGCCGTTTGGCGTGGGCCTCGGCGGCAAAGCGGCCATCGCGGCCACGGTCCAAGGCGATACCAACAGGCAGGACTTCGCCGTCACCGTTGACGCCGGGTTCACGGAACTGGCCGGGACCACGGGAGAACTTGGGCCAAAGCTCGCAGCGGCCCTGGGGCGCGAGGTGCGCCTCCACGTGGATGCTGGCTTGGCTGCTGGCAAACACGCCTCCCTCACCGGGTTGCGCGTTACATCCAAAGCGCTGCGCGTCGAGGCCTCCGGTTCCTATGCTCTGGACACTACCAAGGCGGACGTGCGGGCTGACGTGGACGCCCCGGATCTGGCCGCGCTGGCTCCGCTTGCCGGAATGAAACTCGCCGGTGCGGCTACGATCCGTATCAGAGCGCAGGGCCCGACGGATGCGCCCCAAGTGACCCTCGATTTCGAGGGCAAGAAGCTCGTTGCGGACCAGACCCGTTTCGACCGGCTCGGACTGCGCCTCACAGCGGAGCCCGGCCCGAAGTCTGGCAGGAGCGGGGTGCACGGAAAACTCGACGCACGCGCGGAAAAGGGCAGCGGCAAGCTGGCCGCGTCCACGAGCTTCACTTTGGACGGACAAAAGCTGACCCTTGCAAACCTCCAGGCGTCCGGCCCGGGACTCACCCTTTCCGGCAACCTGGACGCCGCCCTGGACCACAAAACCGCCTCGGGGCAGTTGAAAACAGCGGCTGACCTTGCCCCGCTGGGGGCGTTTCTGGGCCGAAAGATGGCTGGCCGCGTTCAGGCCGAAATTTCCCTGGCCGCCTCGGGCCTGCGCCAGGACGTGTCCGCTCACGTGGGAGCTTCAGGGCTGGCCGCCGAGGGTGTTACGCTGGCAAAAGCGGAGATTTCCGGTGCCTTCACCGATGTTCTGCGCTCACCCCAAGGTGATCTGAATGTGGCCTTGACCAGAGTCACAGCCGGAAGCGCGGCAGTGGAGAGCCTTCAAGCCAAAGCCCATGGCGGTGGAAAGTCCATTGATTTCTTCATTACGACAAAGGGGACGCTGCCGGAGCGCTTCGAACTGGCCACAGGCGGTTCATTCTCTCCCGCGCCGGGCGGCGGCACGTTGCGCCTGGCGACGCTGAACGCCACTGCCAGGGAGCTGAAGCTTGCACTCACCCGGCCCGCCACAGCCACGTTGGGGGCAGGAACCATGAGTCTTGACGGAGTAAACATTTCCCTGGACGGTTCACCCCTTACGGCCTCCGGCTCCCTCAAACCCGGTCGGGCAGACTTCTCCCTTGATGTCGCCGCCTTGCCGCTCGGCCTCCTCGAAAAGGCCGGGTTGGCAGGGGTTTCCGGGCTATCCGGCACAGCGTCGGTCACGCTCAGGGTGACGGGAACGCCCGCAGCCCCCCAAGTTGCTGCTGTGGTGAAGCTGGATAAAGTCGCCATGGCTGGAGCACAAGGGCAGAACATTCCCCCTGCGAATCTCACGCTTGACGCGCTGCTCGCTGCAGGTCGGCTCACAGCGGCCTGTCAGCTCTCGGCAGGCCCTGAAGCGGCGTTTGTCCTCAAGGCTTCCCTGCCCGCCAGGCTGAGTCTGGCCCCCTTCAATTTCATAGTACCTCGTGACGCCGCCCTGGACGGTTCCCTCAAAGGCGATGTGGACCTTGCCCGCGCGGCGGCCATCAGCGGCGACGAGGCTTTAAGCCTTTCCGGCACGCTCAAGGCGGACTTCACGCTCTCGGGCAATCTTTCGGCTCCACAGATTTCCGGGCGGGCCACGCTTGCGGGCGGTCAGGCGGACTACCTGACAACAGGCACGAGGCTTCGCGACATCACCCTTGATCTGGAAGCCACCGGAGCCAAAGTGGCCTTGAATACGTTCACGGCCCGCGACGCCGGCCAGGGCACTCTCTCCGTCACCGGCAAGGCCGATCTTTCCCCTGAGGGCAGTTTTCCCTACGAAGCCTCGCTTGTGCTGGACAAGCTCACCCCGATGCGTTCGGACATTGCCCGGGCGACGCTCTCGGCCAAAGTGAACGCGGCTGGCAATACGAACGGAGCGAAAGTCAAGGGTTCTGCGACCGTGGGACCGGTTGAAGTACATATCCCTGATCGCATGCCCCCCAACGCCACGCCCATACCAGTGGAGATGACCGGAAAATCCGGCAAGGCGGACTCCAAGCCCGCAGCCCCCACAAAACCCTATCCTGTGGACATGGACGTTGCCGTGGACTTTCCCGGCCGGATATTCGTCCGCGGGATGGGGCTGGACTCCATGTGGGCCGGAAAATTGCGTGTGAAAGGTTCGCCTGACGCGCCTGAGATCGGCGGCAGCATCCGCATCGTGAAGGGCCAGCTGGACTTCTTTGGCAAGAATTTCAACCTCGCCCGTGGGCAAGTCACCTTCCACGGCAACAAGCCCCCCATGCCCATGCTGGACATGGAGGCCAAGGTCCAGGCGGGAGATATAACCGCCAGCATTCTCGTCACAGGCAACGCCAACCGCCCGTCGATCGACTTCACCTCCGATCCGGTTGTGCCCCGCGACGAAATTCTGTCCAGGGTGCTCTTCGGCCAGAGCGTCTCCTCCCTGACGCCGCCCCAGGCGCTTCAGCTGGCACAAGCCGTGGCCACCTTAACCGGGGTGGGTGGATCGCTGGACTTCCTGGGAGCCACCCGCAAACTGGCCGGGCTCGACTATCTGGGCGTGAAATCCAGCGGACAAAGCGTCGGACAAAGCACAGTGGCCGCAGGCAAGTATGTGGCTGACGGGGTCTATGTGGAGGCCAGCCAAGGTTTGGCGGGCACCAGCGGAGCCGTCTCGGTGGAGGTGGACGTCACCAAAAACATCACCATCGAGAGCAAGATCGGCCTGGATTCCAAAACCGGAGTGGGCGTCAACTGGAAGTTTGATTATTAAAGACGCTACACCCGCTGCCTCAGGAACAGGCCGCAGCGGTGCCCGGTCGGCGCAATTTGAAGGACCGGAGTAGCGCAGGGGACCAGAAAAAACGCCGAGATCCCGAGTATTTCTCGCCCTCTTCGCCCCATCCCCAACGACAGCTGCCACGGGAGACTTTCAAGGAAAATTCTTGTTGGCCAATTTTCCCCTAGACAAGGTTCAGCCTCAGGCCTATATAGTAACTGTGTCTGAGGCGATTGTTGGTTTACCTCAACGGAGGGGATGCCGATGGATCACGCTGAAGAAGGACAGTTTCTTTTCTAGGTAGAGCGATTAAGGCCAAGGGAAACATCAACTCCCAGGCAAGCTACAGACGAGCAACCGTCACGCTCTACAGTAGTGGTAATTGTTACTGCTACACAACACTTTGACGATAGATTGGTTTAACCTACTGGCCCCGTCCTTCACTGGACGGGGCCTTTTCATTTGCCAATGGGCATGGTTGCTGTCGGGTGGGCACCGTCACTCTATCCAACTTGGTCCCTATGCCCCGCCTGGCCGCTTGGCCGCTTGGCCGCTTGGCCGCCAAGGCCCGTTCCAACGCGGCGTCAAGCCTCTTGTGCGGCCTGCCAGGATAACCCTGTTCAAACCTTAAACGCCCACTGCTTGCGCTCAGCCCCGAAAGAGCTCCCCTGACTGGCGGGTTGGAACCACCAGAGCACAACGAAAGAATACCCCTAGAACCGGACTATATTTCCCGTGGAGTATGCCCGCTGACGACGGAACAGCACGCAAAGTGTTTCCACCCAATGACAAAGAGGTGTATTATCCCCACAAATATCAGAATATGAGATTCAGAGCATTTTGGCTTTCTGCTTGACGTACCGAGTACGAGCGAGAGTGAAGCCCTGCCTGCCGCAGCGCTGTTTAGGGTGTTCGTGCAGGCTCAATCAAAACTCTCACTATGGCATGCATATCTGACGCTAGGATAACTTCTGTTTACGCAGGGTAACATTCATGAATATTCGACACCAAACATTCAGGAGCTGCTCATGCATCGCAACTCACTACCTCTCATGCAACGCTGTTTCAAAGTAGTCTATTCAGCAATCCTTGTTTTTATCATATTCTCAAATTTAGCAGATGTGTCATATGCACTCAGTACAATACGACCAGTCAGCCAAAACGAGTCGAGATTTTTTGAGTCAATCATCAAGATTCACACTGGCGAATACGCTGAAAACGGTTTTTATATCAAGATATTTGAACGAGGAGGCGGCGATCCGGCGTACAATGGGACAAGTGTCTTTTTGACTATCATGTTTGAGGAACAAGCACGTACCTGGAATTTAGGACTCAACGTACGGAAAATCAGAAAAATCGACTTTAAGCCAGGCAATACCATCTTTCTGTCGGTTGATGAGGACCGCGTCGATAAATCCGGCAAGGCTACATTGGAAAATTTTACTTATACGGTACATTTTGACATTATTCACCATATACTCCAAGAAACGGTATCCATTGACACTGACACACCACTGCGAAGTAAAGCCAAAAATTAAAACATCAGCATCTACAGGAAGTTGAAATCCATCCAAAATGCTTCACTGATTATCCTGTTTGTTGGGTGCCAAACCATCAGTCCGTACGACCGGATCGATGGGCGCAGAACCGCTTCTCTGGACTTCCTGGCTCTGAAGAGGCTCGTGGGAGTGCCAAAGCGCTTGGGCTCGCGGCGGGCGCTCTCTTGGGTGAAAGGTCAGGTCGGAACGGCGTTGAACCTGCCGCCCAGATAGGCTCTGGCGATGAGTTTGCTCACTACTGCTTCCACGTTTCCAAGGCTGTCTTCGATGTTCACGCGCATGGCCTGCCGGGCACCCTCGGGATCGCCAGCTTCAATACGCTCTATAATTGTCAGATGCTGACGGCATGTGGAAACCGAGCGTTCCTCCACGCTGAAATCGAACGGGCGCAAAACCGTAAGCCGCTCGTTGATGGCCTCCAACTGCTCGACCAGCAGGGCGTTCCCTGCGGCGTTGGCCAATGTTTCGTGAAACTGCCTGTCCAGGGCGGCCCACTCCTCACTTGAGCGTGCAGTCGGGGAAGACCAGTCGTCACCCAGAGTGGCTACACTTGCTCGCAACTCCGGCTTCCGCGCGAGGTTTTCAACGACATACAGCTCCAAGGCCAGCCGCATGTGGTAGAGGTCGTTGATGGTCCGAATCTCCAGCGGCTTCACCTGACAGCCGCGCTTGGGGGGATTCTCCAGCAGTCCGTAGGCCGCAAGACGCCCCAAGGCTTCTCTCACGGGGCTGCGGCTCACGCCGAATTCCTTGCAGAGATCTTCCTCGATCAGGCGCAGCCCCGGCGGGTATTCCCAGTTGAGAATCCGTTGTTTGAGGGTCTCAAACACATCGTGGCTAAGATTCTTGCGTTTTGCTGCTCTCGGTGCCATTGTTCCTCCCGGCCTGATTGTATACATACATGTATACAAAATCAAGGGGGAGGGGTCGGAAACTCTTTGAGCGCGACCGGTCATGCCTACCCCCCCACGAAGACGAGAGGAGGATGATACAGTGCGACACCCCATGTTGCCATTGAGTGAAACGGCCAGGGCCCTTCGGGATGGGACTCTGGACCTCATGCAACTGCTCGACGACGTTCGGACGCGGATGCACGCCTGCGAGCAGGGTTTTCAGGCGATGCTGCCGGAAGAAGGCCGGTTCGACCGTTTGGCCCTGGAGGCGCAAAGCCTGCTGGAGCGCTACCCTGAACCGGCCAAACGTCCGCCGCTGTTCGGAATACCTGTGGCTGTGAAGGACATCATCCATGTCCGGGGGTTCCCCACCAAAGCCGGAAGCGCCCTTCCGCCCGAGGCTTTATACGGCGAAGAAGGGCCTGTCATCCAGGCTCTGCGCTCGGCCGGCGCTCTGGTGCTTGGGAAAGCCCACACCACGGAGTTCGCGTATTTCACCCCCTCTCCCACGTGCAATCCGCGCAACCCCGCACACACCCCGGGCGGCTCCAGCAGCGGGTCCGCAGCCGCCGTGGCTGCAGGATACAGCCCCCTGGGCCTGGGAACGCAGACTGTCGGCTCCGTTATCAGGCCAGCAGCATTCTGCGGCGTAACAGGCTTCAAACCTTCCTGGGGGCGGGTGCCCACAGGGGGGATCATCCCCTTCAGCAAAAGCGTCGACCAGGTGGGTTTTTTCACCTCGGATGTGCCTGGAGCGGCACTGGCGTCCCGGGTATTTTGCTCCTGCTGGAATGTCGCGCCCCGATCCGAGAGCCCCAAAGTGCTTGCAGTGCCGGAAGGACCGCTGCTGGCCTGTGTCGACGAAAAGGCGCTGGCGGTCTTCCGGGCCGTGTTGCGCGAACTCCAGTCCCTGGGCTGGAAGATCGTTGCGGCTCCGGTACTGGACGATCTCGCGGAAATCCGGGCATTGCATGAGGCCTTGGCCGCAGCGGACATGGCCAGCGCCCATGCCGTGTGGTTCCCGCAATTTGAGCATCTCTACGGCGAACGCACCCGCCAGCTCATCATGGCCGGACAGTCTGTCCCGGCGGAGCAGGCCGGAGCAGCCCGTGCGTCCATGGCCTTCCTGCGCACCCGTTTGGACGGGACGCTTCGCCAACAAAAGTTTGGCGCGTTCGTCTGTCCCAGCGCTCCCGGCGCCGCTCCGCTTGGCCTGTCCTCAACAGGCGACCCCATAATGAACCTGCCCTGGACCCATGCCGGCCTTCCGGCAGTTTCCCTGCCTGCGGGCTTTATCGACGGCTTGCCCCTGGGAATGCAGGTGATTGGCGGATTCAACAACGACGAGGCCCTGCTCCGGCTCTGCGAGGAGCTGCAACGCGATATCGTTCGCGGCACTGCAGCAAAAGCCGTTTCTTGACATATTTGTAATTTTGTGCCTAAAAATTGCTCGACGGAGATTGTATACAATAGTGAATACAACGGCGGGGATGACCTTCCAGAACCCACCCGCCAACCGCGCAAGGAGGCCTCATGAAAAGCTTTGTCCACATGTTGAACGCTCTGTTGGTGGCCCTGCTGGTACTGGCGGTACCCGCTTTTGCCAAAGACACGGTGAAGCTTGCCTTCATCGGCCCCCTCACCGGCGGCAACTCCGCCATTGGACTCGGCGGGCGCAACTCCGCCGAACTGGCCGTGAAACTCAAGAATGCCGACCCCGCCGCCAAGTACACGTATGAACTGCTGGTGCTCGACGACGAGTGCAAGCCCAACATCGGCGTGCAGGTGGCCACCAAGGCGGCTGCGGACAAATCTGTAGTGGCTTCCGTGGCCCATTACTGCTCTGTTGTGGCCGTTGCCACCACAGAGGTTTTCCACAAGTTCGGACAGCCCATGATGGTCTGGGGCGCGGTGCACCCCGACGTAACCTACGGCAACGACTATGCCGAAGTGCATCGCGTCAACGGCACCATGATCGACCAGAACGAAATTGCGGCCAAATTCATGGCTGGCAAGGGATTCAAAACCTGGGCGGTCATCCACGACACCACGGATTACGGCAAGGGCCATCTGAAGTATTTCGCCGAATACCTGGAAAAGGCTGGCGGCAAGATCGTCAGCACCTTCCCGGTCCAGGCCGACCAGCAGGATTTCACTGCGGAGTTGGCACAGATCAAGGCGCTTAAACCCGACGTCATCTATTTCGCCGGCCTGACCCCCCTTGGCGTGCGCGTGCGCCTGCAGATGGACAAGCTTGGCCTGGACAGCGTGTTCCAGGGTGTTTCCGGCATCATCTCCGATGCCTACATCGAAGGTGCCGGTCCCCTGAGCGAAGGAACCGTGGCCTTCCGTGAAGGTGGCCCTATCGAGAAGCTTCCTGGCGGCAAGTTCTTCCTGAGTGAATACCAGAAAGCCGGATATTCCGAAGCGCCTGAAGCGTACGGCGCGTTCGCCTTCGCCGCCACGAACCTTATGATGGACGCCATAGAAAAGGTCGGCCCCAACCGCGCCAAAGTGACGGAGTACCTCTCCAAGATTAAGGACGTGGATTCCATCATCGGCAAGATCACCCTGGATGACCACGGCCAGAATATCACTCCTGTTATCACCAAGTACGTGGTGCAGGACAAGAAGTGGGTCCCCTGGGACGATTCCGAATACGCCACCGGTAAAAGAAAGCTCGGTAAATAGCGCGATACGGCAACGCTCCGGGGCCTTAGGCCCCGGAGCCACGCACAGGAACAAGGAGGCGGATTGTGGATAGCATGGGTCAAGTGCTTCAACTGGTGCTGGGCGGTTTGATGCTCGGCCTAGTGTACGCGCTGGTCGCTGTAGGCTTCACCTTGTTCTTAGGCGTGCTGGACGTGATCAAGTTCTCCCACGGGGATGTGCTCACGCTGGGAGTCTTTACGGCCTACAGCATGTTTCTGGGGCTGAAGGCCGTGGGTATCGCCTCGCCAATCGTACAACTGTTGTTAATCACCATCGGCTCGGTGGCTGTGATCGGCTTTGTGGGGGCGGTCATAGCGCGGACGATTGTGCTCCCCTTAAAGGGTGCTCCACCGCTGAATACCCTGCTCATCACCATGATGCTGGGTACGGTTTTGCGCGAGTCCATTCGCCTCTTTTTCCCTGACGGGGCCAACCCCAAACCTTTTCCGTCGCTTTTACCCGTAGACCGCTTCAACCTCGGTACTTTCACCCTGCGGCTGGACAACCTCATTCTCCTCGGCGCAGGTCTGGCGATCATCTTTCTGGTGCAGATGCTCATCAACCGCACCAAGGTCGGTCTGGCCATCCGCGCAGTGGCCCAGGACGAAGAGACCGCCAAGGTCATGGGCATCAATTTCAACCTCGTGGTCTATGCTACCTTTGCCATCGGCTCCGGCCTGGCGGCTTTCGCCGGCGTTATCTACGGGCTGTATTACAACGAGATGAGCTTCAACATGGGGCTCCTGCTGGGGGTCATCGGCTTTTCAGCCGCCGCAGTGGGAGGCTTCGGCAACATCTACGGCGCCATTGTTGGGGGGTTCCTCTTCTCCATGCTGCAAACGCTTGGCACCTTCATGGGCTCCTATAAAGATGTCTTCGCCTTCGGGATGATCATCGTGCTCATTGCCATCCGGCCCACCGGTTTCCTCAGCGAAAAGCAAACCGAGAGGGTGTAGACATGAGCGCGCGTATCACCACATCCTTCCTGCCCGCCGGGCTGTGCGCCGTGGTCTGCATGGTTTACGCGGGCCTGCTGCTTGAGGCCGAATCCCAGACCTTGGTGCTGTGCCTGCTGGGCGGCGGCGCGGCCCTCCTGGCGGCGCTGAAGTTCGCCCGCCTGCTCCCAACGATAGGAGCAAGCATCACAGCCCACCAAAGGGCCTTCGGCGGTTCCATGGTGGCCGGGCTTGCCGCCTTGTCGCTGCATTTTTATGCGGATCCCTTTGTTCTCTTTCTTATAGCCACTGTGCTGGTGTATTTTCTCACCTGCCTCGGCCTGAACATCCAGTTCGGCTACTGCGGCGTGGTAAACTTCTCCGGCGCGTCATTTTTCGGCGTGGGATGTTACGTGGTTACGCTTCTGGCAAAACACACGCCTCTCCCGCATCTGCTGCTGCTGTTCATCGGCGGCCTGGCGGCAGCGTTGGTGGGCCTCATTCTGGTGGTGCCTGTATTAAAAACCAGGGGCCATTATGCGGCCCTGGTCACCATCGCCTTCGCGCTCCTGTTTAAAACCTTCTTGGAAGTCACGGACTCCCTGGGTGGCCCGCAAGGCCTCAAGGTCCCGGCATTCACGCTGTTTGGTTGGTCCTTTTCCAAGGACATCGTGCTCTTCGGGATGCGCGGCAGTTTCTACCTGAACTACATCGCCTTGATTCTTGTGCTGGTAGTGGCCGGATTCATCCTGGTGCGCAGGCTGGAGCACAGCTGGATCGGACTGAATATGGACGCGGTGCGCATCGACGAGACGGTCAGCGCCTGTTTCGGTTTGAGCATAACCCGCTGGAAGGTGATGGCCTACACCCTGGGCAACTTCTACTGCGGGGTTGCCGGAGCGGTGTTCGCCATGATGCTGGGGTTCATCGCCCCCTCCAACTTCACCTTCGGCGATTCCCTTATTCTCATCTCCATCATCATCCTCGGGGGGCTGGGCTCCTCCTGGGGCACTGCGGCGGCGGCCTGCATCGTGGTCCTTCTGCCAGAAAAGTTTCAGACCATGCAGGAATACCGCTTCCTCATCTATTCGGCCCTGGTGATCTTCATCCTGCTTTTCAGGCCGCAGGGGATTCTCCCCAGGGGAGTGCGCTCCTTCGGCGTGGAAGGAGGTGCCAAGTCATGAGCAAGGACATTCTGCTGGCCGTAACCAAACTCACCAAACGCTTCGGCGGGCTGGCCGCTCTTTCGGAACTCACCATTGATGTGGAAAGAGGCAAGGTACTTGGCCTCATCGGCCCCAACGGCTCGGGCAAGACCACCTTTTTCAACTTGATCACCGGGCTCTACGAGCCCACCTCCGGGGCTGTCGTCTTCGACAATGAGGCCATCACCGGAATGAGCGCCCAGGACGTTCACCGCAGGGGCATGTCGCGCACCTTTCAGCGCTCCAGGCTTCTGCTGCCGCTCTCCATCTTCGACAACATCGCCTTGGGCCACCATATGCGGCAAAGCCACGGACTGTGGGCCAATCTGTTCGCCCGCAAACGCATGCTTGGCGAAGTGAAACAGTGCTGCGAAGAGGCACGCGAGTTGCTGGCCGTGTTCGACCCGGATCTGGCCGGAGACATGTCCCGCCCTGTGGAAGGGTTGCCCATGATCAGCCGGAGGCGCGTGGAGATTTGCCGGGCGCTGGTTTCCCGCCCCAAACTCCTGCTGCTGGACGAACCTTCCGCCGGCATGACACATGACGAAACCATGCGTCTGGTGGACGACATCCTGCTGGTGAAAGAGCGGTCCAGCGATTTGGCCGTGGTGATCATCGAGCACGAGATGAGCGTCATGGAGCGCATCACCGACCACTGCGCGGTGATGAACTTCGGAACCATGATCTGCGAAGGGACCTACCAGAACGTCGCCCAGGACCCACAGGTCCAGGAAGCCTACTTGGGAGGCGAATGATGTCCGAGCCCATCCTGACGATTTCCAACCTCTATGTGGGGTATGACAAGGCCGATGTCATCGAGGACGTCAGCCTTTCCGTAAACGCTGGAACCATCACCTGCCTGCTTGGCTCCAACGGCATGGGGAAAACCACCCTCATCCGGGCGCTGCTGGGCCTGACTCCGGCCAGACAGGGCTCAATCACCTTTAAAGGCAAGGACATCACCCGCTTGCCAACCCACAAGATCGTGCGCCTGGGCATCGCCTCCATTCCCGAGGGACGCAAGGTATTTCCGAAAATGAGCGTGGCTGAAAATCTGCGTCTGGGCGCTTTTCAGGAATCCTCACCCAAGGTGCTGGCAGCGCGGATGGAGCGGGTGTACGAGATCTTCCCGCGCCTGCGCGAACGCGCGGAACAGAGCGCCGGAACCATGTCTGGAGGCGAACAGGCCATGGTGTCCATCGGACGCGGTCTCATGGGCGAGCCGGCCCTGCTCATCATCGACGAGCCCTCGCTTGGGCTTTCGCCGCTCTTCGTGAAGGAGAATTTCCGGGTCATCAAGCACATCAACGAGACGGGCGTCTCGGTCTTCCTGGTGGAGCAGAACGTGAAACAGACTTTGGCCATCGCCCACAACGGCTATGTGCTGGCCAAAGGACGGGTGGCCGCCGCAGGCACTGCCCGCGAACTCGAAATGGACGCCGTGGTCCGGGAGGCCTATTTTGGATAACGCATGCACCAACTCCGCATCGTCCTTCCTGGACCCCGTCGCTCTGACCCAACGTCTTGTCCGCGCCAAGAGCGTCAACCCTCCTGGTGACACTGCGGAAGTGGTGGAGATACTTTCCAGCCTTTTGGAGCCTGCCGGGTATAGCCTGACCACCGTTGAAACCCCTGGCGGGGGCCGCAACCTGCTGGCGGTGCTCAAGGGCTCCGGCCAGCGCCCGGCTTTGTGCCTGACCGGCCACATGGATACCGTTCCCCTGGGCGCGACGCCCTGGAGTGTGGACCCGTTCGGTGGAGAAATCCGCTCCGGCAGGCTCTATGGCCGGGGGACCAGCGACATGAAAGCGGGAGTATCCGCCATGGTCTCCGCTGCCGTTGCCATGACCGCAATCGAGGATCGGCAAGCGGACGTGGTGCTTATCCTGACGGCCGCCGAGGAGACGGGATGTCTTGGAGCCAAGGCCTTGGCTGCGTCCGGCCTGCTGTCCAAACCGGCGGGGGCTCTGCTGGTGGCCGAGCCTACCGGATGCCGCCCTCTGCTTGGCCACAAAGGGGCACTCTGGGTCAGAGCCGGTTTTACGGGCAAGGCTGCCCACGGTTCCATGCCCCAGCACGGGGACAACGCGGTGGAAAAAGCCGTGCGGGCCGCTTCGCTCTTGCCGCAGTTGCTTTCCGGCCAGGAGCCGCATCCGTTTCTGGGGGCGCCAACCCTCAGTATCGGCACCTTCCAGGGCGGCGGTAAGGTGAACGTCGTGCCTGACAAGGCTGTTCTTGAGTTGGACATGCGCACCGTCCCAGGCATGGATCACGGCGTTTTGCTGAAAGATCTCCAACTGCTATGGCCGGATACGGTGCTTCAGGTGCTGACCGACGTCCCGCCTGTGCTCACCGATGCGGAGGATCCCTTCGTGTCTTCAGCCCTGAATGTTCTGACTGCGTTGGAGGGCGTGCGTCCGACTCCCGGCTCCGTAAGCTTTTTCACCGACGCATCCGTGCTTGCCGGAGCCTTAAACAACCCTCCAGTGCTGCTCTTTGGTCCGGGTGAATCGGAACAGGCCCACCAGACTGACGAATCCTGCCCTGTCGACGCCATCACTAAAGCCAGAGCGTTTTTCCTGGCCATGGCGCAAGCCTGGCTGCGGCCCTCGGACAACAGCAGGTAAACGGCTCTCTCCTTTGACGCTGGACTCAACGCAGCTGGAATTCTTTCCTCACTCTTCCCCAAAAGACCTCAATACCGCTTGAGGGCACTTTGCCCACATGGTCTAGCGACACGTACCCCCCTTCCATCAGGAACGCTCACCGACGCCAGGTAAAAAATATTTTACCCACGTCAAAATACTCCCCGTTTTATTGAAACCAATCTCCCGCCCATGACGACTACGATACATGGCAAAGGATGGTTGGCCCCCTGGTAAGTCGGCCCAACCGTCATGATCCGGCAAACCCGTTTGAGACAGCAAAAGGAGAAAAGACATGAGACGTATTATCGCTTTGGCCGTTATGGCCATGGTGCTGGGCACGGCCGTTATGGCCGCCGCCGCCACCGA
>JBBRUD010000055.1:0-27644 GCA_038248065.1 Desulfovibrionales bacterium
CGGCGATGCCGTTTTCGGCTTGCTTCAGGATGCTCAGGATCTGACTGTCGGAGTAGCGGGACGTCTTCATGTAAAATCTCCTCGCCTGGGTTTACGAGAAAATTCTACTTTTCAGAACAACCTTTTATCGGGGGGATTACCTTTGATCAATTTTGAAGATATCTTATCAGCCCGGCTTGCGGACATGGCCGAAAGTCAGGAAAATCTGTGCCTTCCAACAGTGCGCTTGCTGTGCTTCAACTGCCGCGAATTATCGCCAAATGCTGCACTGGTGGTTTGAACTGAACCTGGACGAATGAAGATCGTTTAGCAGCCCGGTGAAAAGTCGATTCTTGATGTCTGCTCAAATGAATCGTTGGTAAAGCGCAGGAATAAGTAAAGGACGAAGCGTATTTAGGCTGCATGTGGGTTTGACTATTTCGCAGCAACGCAGCCACGAGAATTTTCCTACAAACTGCTAGACGTGTGAAAATCACACTGCAACCTTGGTGAAACTCAGGTTACAATCCTCAAATGCGCTGTACTCAAGGTGCATGACGGCGTACCCTCCGCCGGAATGGTGCTGCCCCGGCAAGTCCGGTCATGTCCCCCCCCTTATTCTTGTCCTCCTGGCCGTAAGCTCTCGACAGGACGGTTTATTGAGCAAAGACCTTGAAACTGGTGATGATTACGCCGTCCCTGGGACGACTTAACCTCTTAAAGAGAAGGATCCACCATGAATGTTCCTTGCTTACAGTACAGAATCGCTCTCGTCTTTTTTGCGCTTTGCGCGGCCTGCCTTCTTGCCCCCAGCGTGTCTCGCGCCAAGGATATGAAACCTGCTGCCTTCGCCAAAGGGGCCAATAGCGCCAGTTTCAAAGGGGACATCCAGGGGATGGATCGCGATATCTACCCCGTCACCGCCAAGGCCGGGCAGACGCTGAAGGTTTCGGTGAAGAACAAGCTGAAACTGGTGCTTTTCCATATCCAAGTGCCTGGCAAGGAGGAACAATACCTGCCCGGAGCCGGCCAGGATGACGACGCGACCGTGTGGCAGGGGGTTCTGCCGGCAAGCGGGACATACAAGATACTTGTCGGCGCCATGCGCGGAAAAGACACCACTTACACCTTGGACGTTCAGATCACGAATTGATCGGCACTGTAGCACCGGCAAGGAAATACACGATGGCAAGCAAAAAAAGCATATCAGTCTTCACTTTAAGCATGATGACTGTAGCAGCCGTGGTCAGTTTGCGCGGTTTGCCCATGATGGCCAAGGAGGGGATCTCCATGATCTTTTACATCCTCTTCGCCTCGGTCATGTTTCTCATTCCCGCTTCCCTTGTTGCAGCCGAACTTGGCGGGGCTTTCAGCAACCGGGGCGGGGGCGTCTACATCTGGGTCAAAGAAGCTTTCGGCTCCCGCTGGGGCTTTACGGCCATCTGGCTGCAGTGGATTCAAAACGTTGTCTGGTATCCCACCGTTTTGGGGTTTGCGGCCAGCGCCTTGGCGTATTCGTTTCTTCGCCCTGAGTTGGCCAACGACGGCCTGTACACCGGGATCGTCATTCTGGTCTGCTATTGGCTGGCCACCCTCCTGACGCTGGCCGGTTCCGGCATCGCCAGCGCCGTCACCAAATACGGCGTGCTGCTGGGGACCGTGCTGCCCGGAGTGGTGATCATCGTCCTTGGGGCGGTGTGGGTGGGGCAGGGCAATCCCATAAGTTTCCTGGCTGCCGATGCGGCAAGCCAGGCGGGAACCCTGGCCCAGCAGGCCTCTCACGCCCGGTTCTTCCCGCATATAACGGGTCTTGGCAGCGTAGCGTTTTTGGCGGGCATCATTTTGCTGTTCGCCGGGGTGGAAGTCCACGCCGTGCATGCCAATGATATGGAGAATCCCGCCAAGCAGTTTCCCGAGAGCATGTTTCTCGCCGCCGCAGTGATCTTCCTGTTGTTTTTGCTGGGAGCCTTGGCCGTTGCGGCGGTTATTCCGGCTGAGCAGATCAGCCTCACAGCCGGATTGATGCAGGCCTTCGAGCAACTGTTCGCCAAATTCCATGTGGCCTTTCTCACCCCGGTCATGGGGCTTCTGGCGGCTTTCGGCGCCATAGGCGGGGTAATGGCCTGGGTCGGCGGGCCAAGCCGTGGGCTTTTGGAAACCGCCAAGCAGGGTGAGATCCCGCCGTTTATGGCCAAGGTCAACAAGAATGGTGTGCAGATCAATATTCTGCTTATTCAGGCTGTGATCGTCAGCGTGCTGGCTGGCCTGTACTTCGTCATGGACAACGTCAGCGTGGCCTTTTTCGTGCTTTCGGCCATGACCATCACACTGTACCTGGTCATGTACATTCTGATGTACGCTGCCGCCATCAAACTGCGGATTACCCGTCCCGACCTGCCGCGCTCCTACAAGGTTCCCGGCGGGATCATCGGGATGTGCGTGACGGCAGGCATCGGCCTGCTTGGGGTGTGCTTTTCCCTTGTCGTGGGTTTTTTCCCGCCAACCAATCTCCCCGTGGGCAATCCGGCCCTGTATGTCGGGCTGGTGACCGCTGGCATGGTGGTCTTTATCGGCCTGCCGCTTCTGATAAATTCCAGAAAGAAACTCGAATGGCGTCAGGACGGGAACTGATCGCTTTTGACGTCGCGAACCAAGGAGAATTCAATGGCTTTGCATCAAAAGGATTCCGTCCGGGACAATCTGCTGGACGACGTGTACGCTTCCAGCGACCTTTCGGCCGTCATGCCCAAATACAAGATTCCAGAACAGTCGACCGCTCCACGCCACGTCTATCAAGTGGTTCACGATGAGCTCATGCTTGATGGCAATTCCCGACAGAATCTGGCCACCTTCTGCCAGACCTGGGCCGAGCCCGAGATGCGCCAGCTCATGGACGAATGCCTGGACAAGAACATGATCGACAAGGACGAATATCCGCAAACAGCCGAACTTGAGGCGCGTTGCGTGCACATGCTGGCCGCGCTGTGGAATTCGCCGGATGCAGCCAACACCCTGGGCTGTTCCACGACAGGTTCGAGCGAAGCGGCCATGCTTGGAGGGCTTGCCCTCAAATGGCGCTGGCGCGAAAAACGCAAAGCGCTCGGCAAACCCTGGGACAAGCCCAACATGGTCTGCGGCCCGGTGCAGGTATGCTGGCACAAATTCGCCCGGTATTGGGACATCGAACTGCGCGAAATCCCCATGGAGAAAGACCGGCTGATCATGAGCCCCGAAGAGGTTGTGGCGCGCTGCGATGAAAACACCATCGGCGTGGTGCCGACCCTGGGCGTCACCTTCACCTGCCAGTATGAGCCCGTGGCTGCGGTCTGCCAGGCGCTGGACAAACTTGCGGCAGAAACTGGCATTGATGTCCCCGTGCATGTGGACGCAGCCAGCGGCGGCTTTCTTGCGCCGTTCTGCGAGCCAGGACTGGTGTGGGATTTCCGCCTTGAGCGCGTCAAATCCATCAATGCCTCGGGGCACAAATTCGGGCTCGCCCCTCTCGGCGTCGGGTGGGTCATCTGGCGCGACGCCAAGGAATTGCCTGAAGACCTCATTTTCCAGGTCAATTATCTGGGCGGCAACATGCCCACCTTTGCCCTGAACTTCTCACGCCCCGGCGGGCAGATCGTGGCCCAGTATTACAACTTCCTGCGCCTTGGCATGGAGGGCTACCGCAAGATTCATACGGCCTGTTATGAAACAGCCGCCTATTTGGGCGAAGCCCTGCGCGCCATGGAACTTTTCGAGGTGATATACGACGGAAAGGGCGGCATCCCGGCTGTGAGCTGGAGCTTGCGCGAGGGCGTGAAACCGGGGTTCACCCTGTACGACCTCTCGGACAAGCTGCGCAGCCGGGGCTGGCAGGTGCCGGCCTACTCCATGCCCGCCAACCGCCAGGATCTGGTGATCATGCGCGCCCTGGTGCGCCATGGCATGAGCCGCGACCTCGCAGGCCTGCTGCTGGCCGACCTGAAACGCTGTCTGGAGTACTTTGCCAGAAACCCCGTGACGCACCCACTGGGACAGGCCGAAGGCAGCGGTTTCAGCCACTCATAGCTTACATGAGGCCTGTGTGAGTCTCCTTGCGCCTGCTGGCGGCAGCCCTTCCGCCCGCAGGCCATAGGCGCGTCGCCAGCCCTCCGAGCGCTGTCGCCGTGGCTAGGGCCGACACCGCCAACCACCCCCATTGCATCTGCAACGCGCTTCCAAGCGCGGAGCCTATGGCCATGCCTATGAACATGCCCACGAACATGATTGCATTCAGCCGGCTGCGGGCGCTGTGGTCGATGCTGTAAATGATAGTCTGGTGGGCGATAAGCGTCGCCTGGATGCCCAGATCGAAGCCGATGGCGCTGGCTCCCAGAAGCCAGAGCTGGCCATGCTCTGAAAGCATCGGCATGACGAACATGGCCGCAAACGACAGGGCCACCAGCCCAGCGCCCAGCCGAGTTACCAGTTCAGGTCCTTGCCTGTCGGCAATGCGGCCAGCGATGGGGGCGGCCAATGCGCCTGCGGCTCCGGCCAGGCCAAAGGCTCCCGCAACTTCGCTGCCCAGGTGGAAGGGCTTCGCGTACAGCATCACGGCCAACGTGGACCAGAAGGCGCTGAAGCCGATGGACAGCAGCCCTTGAGCAAGCGTCGCTCTGCGCAATGCTCCGTGGCGGCGCCACAGCTGGATCAGAGAATACAGCAGTTCGCCGTAGGCGTGCTGTATTGCAGGTTGAAAGCGGGGCAGGCTGCGCCAGGCTTCCAGCCCTACCAGAGCGATGCTGGCGGCAGCGCCGAAATAGACGGTGCGCCAGCCGAAATGCGCTGCCACAAACCCGCTCGCGACACGGGAGAGCACGATCCCCAGCAGCAGCCCGGTCATCACCGTACCGACTACTTTGCCGCGTTGAGACTCCGGTGCCAGGTGGGCGGCGGAGGGCACGATGTCCTGCGCCAGCGTGGCCGCGATGCCGATAAGCAGGCTGGCCGCCAGCAGCGTGGCGATCGACGGCGCAAGAGCCGCAAAGAGCAGTGCGAGGATAAGCACCGCCGATTTAGCGAGAATGATGTTCCGCCGGTCGTAACGGTCCCCCAGTGGAGCCAGGAGCAGGATTCCCAGCGCGTACCCCAGTTGTGTCAGGGTGGGCACCCAACCTATCACGCTGGCGGAAGTGTGTATGTCCGCCCCAAGGACCCCCAGCAAGGGCTGGCTGTAATACAGCGTGGCTACGGATAAACCAGCCCCTGCCGCCAGAAAGAACACCAGCGCTTTCGGCAGTGCGCCTGGCGCGGTCGCCGTGAGACCAGGTGAAGAAGTTGAATTGTTATGCGTGGTTGCCATGATAGAATGTCCTCATGTTCATGCAGTGTGTGAGCAGTTGTGTTGGAAGCGTCCGCTCTGTCGACCGGAGCCTCGCTCCCTTCGACTCAAAATATAACTCTGCACTTGTATTTGTGAAATATATTATTCTTGTAAGACTCATCGTAATTTAGTATCAATCATGAATGGAACTGCGACATCTTCGCTACTTCGTGGCCGTGGCGTCGGAGTTGAATTTCACAAAGGCGGCCGGGAAGCTGTTTGTGGCGCAACCGGCGTTGAGTACCCAGATCGCCGATCTGGAGCGGGAACTTGGCATTGCGCTTCTGATCCGCAATACGCGCGCCGTGCAACTGACTGCGGCAGGCAGGGCTTTCCTGAAGGACGCCCAAGCCATTCTGGCCGCAGCGGAAGGTGCTAAAGGCCGGGCTGTGCGCGTCTCGCGCGGTGAAGTGGGCGAATTGGCCATCGGGTTCTTTGCGGCACCGGCAATGTTTTTCCTTCCAGATGTGATTCGGCGTTATCGGCTGAAGTTCCCGGATGTCGCGATACGCATGCACGAACTGACCCCGGATAAACAACTTTCCGCCTTTGCCCGGGAGGAAATCGACATCGGTTTCACCCGCCCTTTGCCAGTAGGATACGCGAATATGGCGGCCCGGGTTCTGTTCCGCGAACATTTTCTTGCCGTTGTGGCTGAAACGCATCCGTTGGCGTCGCGCCGGAAGATACAGCTCTCGGAACTGGCACCGGAACCCTTCGTGCTGTTGAAGCGCTCCGTAGCCATCGGGTTGTATGATCAAATCATTGCCGCCTGTCAGGTGGCAGGATTTTCGCCTTCGGTGGTGCACAGCCCCGACTTGATGGCGACGGTGCTGACGATGGTGGCCGCCGAGCAAGGCGTCGGCATCGTGCCGGAAGGCGTGCGGAACCTCAGGAGCAGGCAGGTGGCCTATGTGCCGGTTGTTCCGGCCCTGGAGCCTATCCCGTTGGTTATGTGCTGGAATGAAAAGCAGGATTCTCCAACCCGTGACGCCTTCGTACAACTCGTCATCCAGCAGGAAACAGCCATTCAGCAAGAATTCCGGTAGCCGCTGCTCCCCCGGCCACACCTGGACAAGAAGACTCAAGAGAAGGGCTGGATTGACGCCTGGCTGCTATGGACGTATTGGATCTGAACCAAACCGCCTTTCCCTAGAGGGTTTTTTGCGAATCAACACAATGGATATTGTCGCGCTGGTTGTCGGCGAAAGCCGCGGCCGGTAGCCGCTTCCAAGGCGTGAGCCTCCTGGTATACAGGGGGCGTTTCCCGCTGCGGGACGATCAATTCCGCCCGTCTCGACCCTGTCCGGCGTCCCCGGGCCGGTCTTTTTGCTTTTGTCCGGCAACCACCTCCCTGCGTTTATCATGGCGAACACAGGCCATCTGTATCGCATGGGCGAAGCTGACGCTTTGCCATCATGCTACACCACCGCATACGAGGAGTGCCGCAATGTTGATTAGAGAAGAACGGTTTGATGACGCTTTCTGCATTTCACAAATACAGTATGCCGCTTTCAAGGGACATCCGATGCATGCGCCCGGAGCCGAGCCCGTTGAGCATCGTATTGTTGAACGTCTGCGCGCTTCCGGCGCACTGTCTCTATCCCTGTTGGCACAGTCCGGCGGGGAGGGCGTGGGGCATATCGCCCTTTCGCCCGCAGTCGTTGGCGATGAGCGCAGCGGCTGGTTTCTGCTTGGACCCGTAGGCGTCCTGCCGCACCTTCAGCGCCAGGGCATCGGTTCGGCCCTGGTCCGCGAGGCGCTTCGGCGCATGCGCGACGATGGGGCCGCCGGCATCGTTCTGGTGGGCGACCCCGCCTTCTACACCCGCTTCGGGTTTGGGAACGTGCAGGGTCTCGTCTACCAGGGCGTACCGGACCAGTATGTCCTGGCGGCGTGTTGCGTTGGTAAGGCTCCCAAAGGGCAGATCATAGCCCACGAGGCCTTTGGTGCGCCTGGCGAGTAACGTCCGCATGGTCTGACGGTATTCGGCGGTGCAAGCGCGCCGAGGAGAGCCGCAACAACGAAAAGGGGGGCTCCTGCTCAGGCAGGATGCCCCCTGAAAACTTTCCAGCAGCCGCAACGCGTAACTCCCTGAGACGAAGCTGAGGGACGTTCCAGCCGGGACTCCCCTGAGTTTCTTCACGTGACGCAGATCATGCGTTCGACAGGGACATCGGAGTTGTACCAGCTGATCTGGGCAAAGGTGCTGGCCTGGTAGCGCACGATGGCGTCGCAGCGTGAGAGCAGGTACATTTCAACCGCCGCGTCCAGGGCCTTCTCAAAGTTGGTCATCCCCGTCACTCTGTGGCTGTGCAGGTGCAATCCGTTTTCAGGATACCTCTTGGGCAGGGCCACCAGTGCATCACCGAACTGTCTGGAAAGCGCGCGCTCAACGGCTTGGTTGTCGGTGGCCAGAAAGATGCGCGCGCCCAAGGCCTTTTTCAGGTCGTAGACTGCACGGAGCGTCGGTTCCAGGGGCATGCGCAGATCCGTGTGCCGAACGTGCACGCCAATCATGGGGCCTGTGAAATGCCGTGCTGCGAATTCGTCCACCCTGCTGGACACCACGGGCCTGGGGCGGATGTGCTTTTGCATCACCTCTTTGCAGATGCCGTCAGCATGCAGGCACCGGAATTGCGGGAGGTGCTCCTGGATGTGCTCCAAGGCCGCCTGCATGGGGGCCAGATTGAAAGACCAAAACGTCGCTACGGTCTGCGGGTAGCGCGTGGCCAGATCTATACGGGTCTGCTCCATGACTGCCTGGTCGAGGTGGTTGATGCCGATCTGTTCGACAAGGGCGTTGGAGGCAAGGTTGCCTTGCCAGAACTCCGGGTACACGTCAGGCGTTTGTGGCAGGCGGTAGGCGAAGGGCACGCCGCAAAGTTTGAAAAGCTTGGGGAAAACGTTTTCACCTCGGTCGGAGTACATGAAATCCGACCAGTCCACGTACAGTTTCCTGCCGGTCATAAGGCTGTAGGGCACTGCGCACAGAATGCCCAACAGGCGGTTCCCCATGCCCCCCGTGGGTTTCACCGCCAGAAAACGTTGGTCCTCCAGGCTGGGGCCAGAAGGTGGCGCAACGCAGGCCTTGCTGCCGACAGCAAGAAGCCTGGCAGCACCCCGGACAGGCCGCAGTCGGCGCTTGCGGTTGAGCAGGGGGGCTGGCGGTTGCGCATCACCAGCCTTGCGTAGCACGATGAGCGTTGGGTCTTGGCAGGGCACGGGGGTAAACCCGTTGTCCCTGGCGAACTGTATTGTCGAGGCATAACTGGCTCGAACGTCAGCAGTAACAATCGCCAGGAGCCCCCCCGGCGCGAGCTTCCCAGACCAGGCCGAAAGGGCCTCCGGGAGCACATCCGGGCTTTTCGCCGCCAGCACGGTCAGGTGGACGCTTTCAGGACGAAAGGCTCCTGGCCCGCCGCTGTCCATCAGCCGTACCAAATCATGAACACGGGCCGCGCGGATGTTGCATGCGCACTCAGCGAACGGCGTGCCATCCGGGGTGGCGGCCTCCCGATCCCAATCTTCCATGCCATAGACCAACGAAGAGAAATTCCCGGCTTTCACAAGCCCGTTGGCCAGGGCGATGGCAAGTATCCCCGAGGGTGCTCCAGAGCAGGCCACGGAGGCGTTTTCCGGCACTTCCCTGACCAGTTCCAACAGGCGCGAGAGCGTGTGCAGCGACAGGCCAGAGGGAATCCCTCCCACGAGGAGCGGCGCAGGCCCGGTGGGCGCGGGAGATTCTTTGGGCATGGTGTTGCACCAAAGCGTCTGTTCGTCCGCTATCATGTTGGCGTAGAACCCCGGCACAGTGACGATTCGCGGGAAGGCCTCTGCCGCCAGCGGACTAGGCGCAAGCCTGTAACGAGCCCGACCCTGAACGTTTGTTTCCGGGAGATGCCTGCGCATGTGCTCCAGGCATATATCCACTTCGTTCTCAGGCTTGAAATAGCGTTCCCACACCTGGCGCGCTGTGCGGCACATGGCCATGCGCTCTTCCGTGCTTCGCCCGGCGAGCCACTTGCGCAGAATCGCTCCGGCCATGCCCACCTCGGCCTCCGGGATGAACAGGCAGAATTCCCGATAGTCTATGTCCTCCTCAAAGGGCAGGATGTACGCATCCGAAACATGCACTGGTATGCGCCCCATGCACAGGGTCTCATAGAAGCGGATACTGGAGGAACCGTTGCCCCTCGGGCACAGGCTGGTCCAGGATCGCCGCATGGATTGGATGAACAGGTCTTCCATGGGCTGTTTTCGGGCTGGATCCTTCATGTGCAGGTAGGAGGTCGCGCTTGAAGACCAGTCGCTGGATTTGGGGTGCTGGAGAATGCACCGCAGTCCCGGTTCCTTAGAAACGCTTTTGGTCAGTTCATACCGCACATGCCCGGACATCGCCCCGACGAAGTTGGTGTCCACGTCGATGGCATGGAAAGCGAAATCCGGGGCGTTACGCAACACGTGGTTGCCTGGGAAGTAGGGAAGGGGGGCCAGGAAAGGGTCATCGACATTGAAGCGGTCCGGGGCGGTGGTGAGGATCAAACCGTCGGTGAACAGGGGGTCGCCCAGGTCGTGGCAGTGAAAGAAGAGGTGCTTGCGCTCGAAGTGTAAAAAATGGGGAAGTTGCCGGATGAAGTACTGCACCGACATGGCTCGGACAACCCTGATGAATCCTTCCAGGACGTATGGGAAAACAATATAGTCCGCTTCTTCGGGCGAGGCCACCGAAACGAAGCGTCCCTGAGGGCAACTGCCGTATTCGTCCAATCTTTCGAACAGAGGGATCGTTCGAGGCCTTACGCCGTTTTCGCGCAACTCCGGTGGGATCTGAAAATGAGGGCCTTCGCGGTACAGATAGAGTTTCAGCGGTGCGCCTTTGCTCATGGCCAGAGGTCTCCAGGGTGCTTGTGACAAAGAAGAGCCGGTACTTCACCAGGACGCGTTTATGGGGTGTCTAGCCGTTCTTCAGGACGAATACGGGCTGTATGCCGCTTCTGCCGGAAATGAGCAACTGCCGAGGATCAAAACCGAAGCTGGCAAGGGTTTGGTACCCGTTGAGCAGCATGGACAGCCGGGCTAGGCCGTAGACCCGGTGGGCGTTCCAGGTAACAGCGTCCTTGCCCAGGGGCACGGCCAG
The DNA here is from genome assembly GCA_038248065.1 of Desulfovibrionales bacterium. Classification (GTDB taxonomy): domain Bacteria; phylum Desulfobacterota; class Desulfovibrionia; order Desulfovibrionales; family Desulfovibrionaceae; genus Fundidesulfovibrio. The sequence continues at coordinate 10,473 of JBBRUD010000055.1, forward strand.
GTAGAGCAGCCCTCCCGGCCGGATGATTGATTTAGCCGCGCGCATGGCTTTGAGGTCGCCTTCGGGATCGAGCGGGTCGCCGTATCGGCCAAGCCCGTCATGCTCGAACGAGGAGATGGAGAGGCCCGCATCAAAGGGCGTTGGGTTGCGCGCGTATTCTTCGTAAGTGACCATGCGGACGCGGGGGTGCTCCGAGATGATCGGTCCGTATTCGAAGACCACCACTTCTTTGGCGCCATGGATGAGGCAAACGGATTCGTACCAGGGCACGGCCGAGCCAAAAACAGCCACGCGTTTGCCCGTGAGGGGAAACGATGCCAGAGCCTGGGAGAGCCAGATATCTGTTTCCCCGTAATAGTTGGATTCGCCCCGGCCTGCCTTTTCCATCAGCTCAGTGAATGTTTTCAGGTCATAAAGCCGAGGTTGGCCGGGGGGATAACTGTCATTGAAGTACCATGCATAGACATCCGCTAAGCCATTCATGGTGTAGCGGTCTGCCAACTCCGGGGGCATGGTCAATGGGGGTACAGTGGTGTTCAAAACCTAACCTCGTTTCCTGGTTTAAGGGCAGGATGCGCCTCTGCCTGCAACGTCTAGCTGCTCAATCTGTTGACCAGCTGCTTGAGAGAGTCGGCCATGTCGGAGAGGTTCTCCACCGCCGAGGCGGCATGGTGCATCCCCTCATCGGTCTGGTCGGCAATCTGGCGGACTTCAGCGGCGGATTTGGCTATGGCGTTGGTAGCCTGCGACTGCTGGCGTGAGGCATCTACAATGTGCTGAGAGCTTTCTGCTGTGTCTTGCGCCATACGTACAATCTCCGTGAGGGCGTTGCCGGATTCACTCGCAAGTTGTGTCGCTTGATCGATCGATTGAGAGGCTTCGCGCATGCGGTCCAGGTTTGCTTTGGCAGAGTTTTGAATGGCGAGAATTTTTTCACCAACTTCCTTGGTGGCTTGCATGGTCTTTTCGGCGAGTTTGCGGACTTCGTCCGCCACCACCGCGAACCCTCGGCCTGCTTCGCCCGCTCTGGCCGCTTCAATGGCGGCATTCAAAGCCAGAAGATTTGTCTGGTCAGCAATGTCGCTGATGACTTCCATGACCTTCCCGATGGACTCGGATTGTTCACCCAGCTGCGTCATGTTCGTGCTTAATTCAGCTGCGGTTGTAGAAACATGCTGTATCGCATCCATTGAGCGTTCAACCACTTTCGCTCCTGCCAGAGCCTTGGCTTCTGTGTTTTGTGCTTCCTGCGCGGCGGTTTCAGCTTGTTCAGATACCTTGACAACCGTTTGCGTCATGTTTTCCATGGCCATGGAGGCGTCTTCAGTGCGCTCCCACTGTGCAGCGGCACCCTTGGCTACCAGGCCAATTTGCTTTGAAAGTTGCTCCACCGCATCAAATAGACCAGTAGCGATGTGCCCTGTCTCTGCGGCTACATTTTGAATTTCTTGAGACCGGCTTAAGGCCAGGCGCTCACTTTCCTTTATGGATGTCAAATCCATATAGGTTGAAATTCCACCTATGATGTTTCCGTCAAAATCCTTTAACTGACAACGATCAGCACGGGCATGGATTTTATGACCTGCACGTGTAGTGAGCTCTACGTCATCCGTAGACCCCAGGGAACCGCTTTTAATAAGCTTGGCGAAGTTGGTCTCTTTATGTTCGTCATTGTAAAAATACTTTCCGGATGCCTTGCCGAGAAACTCGTCGGGACTCTCGGTAATTTCCAGCAAATCAAGAGCAGGTTTGTTAATGAATGTGATCTGATCGTGCGTGTTAACTGTTATAAACGGTTGCCTGAATCCTTGCATAACACTATTAGAGAAGCCAATACTCCCTTTGAGTTCATCAGCCATAATAGTGAGTTGAGTTTTAAGTGCTTCAAATTCAGGTGCAAAAGAGTCATTGATTTGTGAAGTAAAGTCATTGGAAGCAATTCTTCTGGAGTACTCTATCATTTTAGAAAGAGGGCGTGATATCGCTTTAGATATTGCAATGGAGGTTAATAGGAGAAGTAAAATGAAAGTTATGGTAGAGACGACAATCGTTGTTTTCCAGAAAGAGTCATTCTCCTTATGGGTTTCAAATGATCGTGCCGACACTTTTTTCTGGTCAGCGATCATCCCCAGGATTTTTGCCTTGATGTCTCTCCAGAGGGGTGTTTCGCGAGAGTTCAAGACTTTAATGGCTAGGTCCAGTTGTCCGCTTGTTGCGAGTTTGCGGACCTCCTCCTTGACTTTGCCAATTGCTTTCCATTTGTCTTGCAATTCTTTAAGAATGTCTGCTGTCTATTTACCAACAATGTTAAGTACCTTGGCATTTGCTGCGGAAAACGATCTGTCAGCTTCAGCAAAGTTGTTTGCAGCTTTTTCGTCTGTTGGATTGAGCATGATATTCCGCAAGGCTTGCTCTGTTTGTAAACCTTGTGCCCACATTTCGTGCAGTAAGAAATTAGCCTCACTTTCAACGTGTATCACACGGTCAATGTTACCTGTTGACATTGAAGAATAGTGCATGAAGAGAGATAACGTAATGATAAGAGCAATAAAGCTTGACAAAAAGAATACACACATATTTTGTTTCATTGACAATTTAATAGCCATTGTAGCCCCCTGGTGACGAATGTTGAATTGCGTATGCGTGAGTAAATAATTCAGAGTAAGCGTCGGAAACAAACATCTCGATCAGGGTAGAGTGCGGTCTCCTCCAACCCGGTTCGTCGCCTTGTGGTAGTGAGCCATATCAAAAATTTGTATAAGCGAACAGGGTTAGAAAAAGCTAATGTTGAGATTCGTGTGCGTTATGGATCGTTGCAACGAGCGGCGACCCTGGTGCGGGTGCACCCGTTGTGAACATTCGGGAGAGCTCTTTTTAATTCAACGGTTGCGTACGCTTGGAGCATCTTTGTGGCCAGCGCCGCCCGTTTACAGCAGGGTATACTCTTATCATGTCCGGCTGGGCAGAACCAGAAGTGATTGAGAATTCATGCCTGGGTTCTGGTTTCTGTTCGGACAGGTGCTCTTTTCCGCGTTTTCGTCCGAGCATGCATTACGCCACTGGAGATGGCTTCCTGCCTCCGAAATTTTCAATCAGAATATACGCGCTCAACACGAACACCCACAACGGAAATACCAAAGACAGCCAGTCGAAAAAGTGGCTGCTCAAGAGGAGCATTGCAGCCAGCCCGTAACCGGGAAGGGTGATCCAGGGGGGCAGGATGGCGCTGCGAACAGCCTGGGTAGCAGTTGAGATCATGAACACTCCTGCCATTTTGAGGGCGTAGACGTTCAAAATCTGGGCGATTATGGCACGTCCGAAAATATAGCCGCCGGATTCAATCATCTGTTTCGGCGCACTGGCCAGGCCCAGGATGATTGCTCCTGCCACTGCTGCCGCGATAAAGTACAGGACAAGAAATAAGATTCCGCTGCCGAAAAAGACGGTTGCGAAAAAGCGGTCCTCTTGCATGCCGAGCCTGTCGCGAACTACTGCGATGAACCAAAGAAAGGCTATTCCGGCAAACGGCACCATGGTAAGGGCAAGGGACACAGATTTGGCTTCAAATGCACTCCAGTTCTGCAGTTCCAGCGTCCCTGACGGGATAGAAATTCGAATCAGGATCAGTGTTGTAGTGAGCAGTAAGGAAAAAACAATCCCAGCGATGGCAGCAGCGCGAGGAGTTTTCAATCTTTCCCGGATGAAGGGCTCGATGTGCAGCATTCGTCGATGCATGGAAGGTCCCTCACTACGATTTTCTTGGCAGTGCAATCGTCTTTGACGGGTTTGGCAATCGGCCAAACACCCTCATGTGCCCAAAATCTCTCAATTCTCCCACCGTGGGCATTCTGAGCCCATCGAGGGAGGGCACAGGTACAATCGTCATCCAGTGCAATCGCTTGCCGTCCGCGAAATCCCTTGCAACACTCGCCCTGGGGGGGGCTGTTTGAAATCGTAACGTTTGGTTGGTGCTCTCGACAAGGAAGAATCAGTTTACGAATTGGACATTCTGATGGATCACATGGAACATCTCGTGTTATGGCTTATTTCGTTTTGACAAGTAACTTGGAAAGGTTCAAGATGCAAAAAAACATTCCTCAAGAATTCTAAGGTTCTTCCGAAATTTGCGAAGAGGCGTTGTGTCGGCAAGCGAATTTCTCCAACAAGTAGTAAACGGAGTGGTTTGTTATGAAGTTCAGAGACTTACGAATCGGTACGCGACTCTTTATCGGTTTTGCTTCAAGTATTGCTATTTTTTCACTCGTGGCGGGGTTGCAGATCAAGGCCATGCATGAACTGGGAAAAATCCAGGACGTTGGAGCCAAGTGCGCTTTAGACGCGCAGTTTGTGGGTGACGTCGATTCAAAGTTGGAAGCTCTGTATGGCATTGTGGCCGACGGCGTGATCAATGGAGACATTGCAAAAACGAGCGCTGAAATTGCTCAGGCGAAAACGGAAGCTGCAAAGAATATCGCTCGGTTACGCGAATCTGCCACAACTCCAGGCGCGAAAAGCAAAGTAGATGAGTTGGAACAGGGCTATAATAAGTATTTTCAAGTGATTGAGCAGAAAATGCTGCCACTCCTTCGTGCAGAAGGGTCGTCAATCAGTCCTGCTGTTAAGGCTGTAGATGCTGATATTGACGTTGTGAAAACTTCAACGATGAAGGTCTTGGATTCTGTGCTCGAAGATATTGTAAGCGCTAGTGCAAGGGCAGATGCAGATTTCGACGCCACTAGAACAAGTGCGGTCACTCTTGCAGTGTCATTTTCCGGTATAGCTCTTTTAGTCGGCATATTTTTCGGTGTTATCGTGGCAAAGTCTATTACTAAACCTCTTTCCAAGGGTGTCAACTTTGCTACTGAAATAGCTGGTGGCGATCTTGAGAGCAAGTTGTCTGTAGACCAAAAAGACGAAATAGGGGCACTTGCGGATGCGTTAAGAACAATGGTTGGGAGCCTCAAGCGCCTCATACAGGAAGCCAACGACAAAACGCGGGTTGCAGCTCAAAAAACTGAGGAAGCAGCAGAAGCGTTACAGCAGGCCTCAGCTGCCAAGGAACGTGCCGAGCGGGCTAAAGCCGAGGGAATGCTCCAGGCAGCACACCATCTGGAGAGCGTGGTGGAAGTGGTGACATCTGCTTCTGAAGAGCTGTCGGCACAAATTGAACAGTCCAGCCGGGGCTCTGAGGAGCAGGCTGGGCGCGTGGCCGAAACGGCTACCGCCATGGAAGAAATGAATGCCACCGTGCTGGAAGTTGCGAAGAACGCCTCCCAGGCAGCCGAAACAGCCGACATGGCCAAGCGCAAGGCGCAGGATGGCGCGCAGGTGGTTACCCAGGTGGTCAAGGGGATTGGAGAGGTCCAGGCCCAGGCCCAGGAAATGAAAACCGACATGACGGTTCTGGGCAACCAGGCGGAGGGAATCGGACAGGTGTTGAATGTCATCTCGGACATAGCCGACCAAACGAACCTTCTGGCCCTCAACGCCGCCATTGAAGCCGCCCGCGCCGGTGATGCGGGCCGGGGCTTTGCGGTCGTTGCCGACGAAGTGCGCAAGTTGGCCGAAAAGACTATGACCGCCACCAAGGAAGTCGGGGATGCCATCCGCGGAATCCAGGACGGGACGAAAAAGAACATTGATAATGTCGAGCAGACCGTCAAGAAGATTGAGGCCGCCACTGGGCTTGCCAATGAATCGGGTGAAACCCTGAACCAGATCGTCACGCTTGTGGATCTCACCACAGACCAGGTGCGGTCCATTGCAACTGCCTCCGAACAACAGTCTTCGGCCAGTGAAGAAATCAATCGCAGTATCGAGGACGTCAGCCGCATCTCCTCCGAGACCTCCGACGCCATGCGGCAATCCGCCCAGGCGGTTGGCGAATTGGCCAACCAGGCTGCGGAACTGAAAAACCTCATCGACCAGATGAAAGAAGAGGGAGGCGAAAGCAGCGGGCAAAGCCAGCATACACTGCCTTCGGCAAGGGGCAAGCAGCAGGCTTTGGCCCCCGGAAGAGGCTCTCTCCCCGTGAAGTCGTACAGAAGCTAAAAGCACATGGCTTTGTAGGAGGGGGCTTCTGGTTGTTAGGGAAGCCACCTTCTACTTCGCATGTTTTGTAGTTTTAGGTGTGGAGCGAATATGCTTGATTCAAATAAAACCAATGCTCAGCTTGTCGCAGAGTTGAATTCTCTGCGGCAACGTATTGTGGAACTTGAAGCGGGCAACGCCAGACTGCTGCAAGTTGAGGGAGATTTGAGGGCGAGCGAGAAGCGGTACGCAGATGCCATTGCAGCAACGTCTGATGCTATTTGGGAATGGGACATGGTTACCAATGAGACCTACTATAGTCCCCGATGGTATGAGATGCTGGGATATGAAGACAAAAAATTCGACATGAATCTTGCGGTTTGGGAACACCTTTGCCATCCGGAGGATCTTACAAAAGCGAAGAGTGTCATTCGCGCCCATCTCAGCTCACCTGGAAGCAATGGCTACATTGCCGATTTTAGAATGCGTTCCGCTGAGGGGCATTGGCTGTGGATTCAAGGCCGTGGCAAAGTTATCCAGCGCGATGCTCTTGGTAATCCTATGCGTATCAGTGGAACGAATACTGATATCAGCGAACGTAAGAAAGCTGAGGAGTCGATTAGAATCAGTGAAGAGCGCCTGCGCAGAGCGGAGCATGTTGCTGGGACCGGCAACTGGGAAATAGATCTTACAACTAAAACTGTACATGCCTCAGAAGGAGCTAAAAGCATATACTCTTTTTGGGCTGAAAAAATGACGCTGGAAGACATCCAATCCGTACCATTGCCTGAATATCGTTCTATCCTGGACACAGCACTGCGCGCTCTCATCGAGAAAGGTGAGCCGTACAGCGTCGACTTCAAAGTGTTGCGCCCTACAGATGGAAAATTAATCGATGTGAGTTCAGTGGCAACTTATGATAGTGCAAGAAATATGGTGTTTGGGGTTATCCAAGACATTACAGAGCGAAGAAGAATGCAAGACATTATGGTGCAGACGGAGAAAATGATGTCTGTCGGCGGCCTAGCCGCGGGGATGGCACATGAAATAAATAATCCTTTGGGTGGAATTCTGCAAAATGTTCAAGTGCTTCTTCGAAAATTAACCGTGGAATCTCAAGTAAATAATGAATCTGCTTCCCAGGTGGGGTGCAAATTTTCCGATATTAAGAGTTTTATGGAAGTTCGAGGAATAATTTCAGGTTTGCACAATATCCGCGAGTCTGGAGAGCGGGCTGCCCATGTGGTGAAGGATATGCTGGAGTTTAGCCGACGGAGCGAGTCCCGCAATGCTCCAAGCCGTATTGATGAGTTAATCAATAAAGCCGTAGAGTTTTGCTCTACGGACTACGACCTTAAAAAAAGTTATGACTTCAAAAATATTATCATCATACGCGAATTCCATTCAGACCTTCCCGAGATTCCCTGCTCAAAAACGCAGATTCAGCAGGTTATGATTAACTTGCTGGGAAATGCAGCACATGCACTCATTGGGGTTGCCGCGCCTCAAGTAATTTTGCGGGCGTGCAAAGAAAATGGCTGTGTGAGAATTGAAATTGAAGACAACGGCCCTGGTATGGATGAAAGTACACGACGCAAAATATTTGAGCCGTTCTTTACCACCAAGCCCGTAGGTGAGGGGACTGGGTTAGGGTTGTCTGTATCCTACTTCATCATTGCCAACAATCATAGAGGGACTATAGAAGTGGAGTCCAGCCCTGGCTGCGGTGCAAAGTTTATCATACGGCTTCCGCTTTCTAAAGACGCCAATGAAAATCCAGCGTTGCAAAGCTTTTATCTTCGGACGCCATCAGATCGCGAACCGTGAACGATGTCGCTCCCTGGGCTATGCCCACACGAGGCCTTTCAACCCTGCCGCGCCGCGCCCACTCCACGATCTCAGGGCCGCACTTCCGCCTCGAATGTCCACTTCCCCCCCTCGAAGCGCTGGATGACCACGGGCTTGAGCGGCGGGCTCAGTGGCGTAGTGTAGCTGATCTCCCCCGTGACCCCGGCATACCCCCGTGTGGCGGCCAGAGCCCGGCGTAGCCCGGCGTGATCGGTCGAACCGGCCCGGTTGAGGGCGTCGGCGAGGAGTCCCACTGCGTCGTATCCCAGGGCAGCGAAACCGCTGGCAGGCCTTGAGCCGTAAGCCGCTTCCCAGGCTTTTGCGAAAGCCTGCACCTGTTGCCGGGGATTATCGAACGACACGTGTGTGGAGACGTAAATGCCCGGCGAGGCCATGCCTGCAAGCCCGGCGAGGAGTGGCGTGTCGAATCCGTCTCCTGAATACACCGGCCCGGAGTAGCCCGCGTTGCGCAGGGCTGTCACTACGGGCACGGCATCCTCGGGAACCCCGGCCACAAACACCCCCTTACAGGAACCTGCGCCCAGGCAGGATGCGTCGGCCTGGCGCAGTGGTTGGCTGCCCTGCGTAAAGTTCAGGCTGGCGGAAATTTCCCCGCCGCGTTTCTGAAAGCTCTTGCTGAAAGAGCGGGCCAGGGCCACGGCGAAAGCGGAATCCTGGTCCGTGAGCATCAGCATGGGCCCTTCCGGCTGGCGGCGAATGGCGAATTTGGCCATGGCCTTGGCTTGGGCGTCGTCACCGAAGCAGGCCATGAAGAAATAGTCGCCCAGAATGCGCGGCAGGCCGGGCAGCGTGGCCCCGGCAGTGACGAAGGGAATGCGGGCCAGAGTGGAGACCTCCCCGGCTGCCAGGGCGAAGTCGGAGTCGTTGAGCCCGGCCATGGCCACAACCTTGAGCCTCACCAGAGCCTCGGCTGCGGCCCTGCACTGCTTGAGGTCCGAGCCGCCGTCGCGCACTTCCAGACGCAGGGGGCGGCCGACTACGCCGCCCTGAGCGTTGATGCGCTCCACGGCCAGTTTCATGCCCTCCAGGCCGGGAACGTCGATGGAGGCCATGCCGCCGGTAAGGTTGTACACCACGCCGATGACCAGCGGTTCCGCCGCAAGTGTGGGGCCGGCAAAGAGGGAGAGAAGCAGGATCAGAATGACGCGCATGCACGGTCTCCTCATCTTGGGATATTCTCAGGGGGTCAGGCCACGGGGACATACGATCTTGACCGGGTGTCAATTCGCTGCCCTCGTTTGGACCGCCAGCTCACGGGGCGGCGCGCCTGCGCCTGCGGCCTTCGGCGTCAGCGGCTATGAGGGCGCCCAGCACCAACTTCGGGGAGATGTCCACCGGCTCGTTGTGGATGGATTCCTCCTGAGCGCAACTCTTCTCGGCCACGCGAAGCAGGTCCTGGTCATTCACCGCGTTAAGGCCCAGATCGGCAAAGGTCATGGGCAGGCCGAGGGTCTGGCACAGGGTGTACACTTCTTCCATGATCTCCATGGGTTTGTCCGTGAGGAACAGCGAGGCCAGTACGCCGAAGGCCACCTTCTCGCCGTGAGAGTTGCCGAGTGTTTCAGGCAGGGCGGTGAGGCCGTTGTGTATAGAGTGCGCCGCGCCCAGCCCGCCGCTTTCGAAACCCAGGCCGCTCAAGAGCGTGTTGGCTTCCACCACCCGCTCCAGGGCCGGAGTGACTACCCCGGCTTCGCAGGCCGTCAAGGCGGCAAGGCCCCAGTCCCGCACGGTTTCGTAGCAGAGCCGGGCCAGGGCGTGGGCGGTCATGGAACCCTGGTCGCCCGCGATGTTGGCCCCCCGGCTGACACGGCAGGATTGCGCCTCGAACCATGTAGCCAGAGCATCTCCCATGCCAGCCGCCAGGAACCGGGCCGGTGCCTTGGCGATGACCTCGGTATCCACGAGCACCAGATCGGGGTTGCGGGGCAGCAGGTCCACCCGCTGGAAAATCCCTTCCGGTGTGTAGATAATGCACACGGAGCTGCACGGCGCGTCTGTCGAGGCGATGGTGGGAACCATGGCCACGGGCACGCCAGCCCTGGCGGCAACCGCCTTGGCGGCGTCCAGGGTTTTGCCCCCGCCCAGGGCGGTGATGGTCTGCGCACCGAAGGCTCGCGCCAGGGAAAGAAGGCGGTCGATTTCCTGGTCCGTGCATTGCCTGCCGAACTGTTCCACCTGCACGGCTCCGGCCTGCTCCAGGCTGGGCAGCACGGCAGGCAGCAGGTGCTTCAGAGGGTGCGGGGAGCCAATGACAAAATGGCGGTTGCCCAGGCGGGCCAGTTCCGTGCCCAGGCGGGCCAGCGCTCCCGCGCCCTGCACATAGCGTCCCGGAAACAACGTGGTGGTGAGCATGAAGTCCTCCTGCCTGCGGTCTTCGCCCGGTGAGCGCAGGCCCCTCGGCGGGTTTGGCGGAATGTTTTGGCGTAGCCGGAGAAGGTGCGCGTGGTGACACTACGGCATGTTTCTCCAGTAAAAACAGCTCTGAGGCATACCCTCAAGCCGGGATCAGTGACAAGACGAATCTGGCCGTGCGGGCTCGTGCAACGGGCTGAATGCCTCCGACGGTGCTTCGCGGGCAGGGTGAAACCATTCCGCAGCAGAAGGAGGGTCTTGCCTCGCAGCCCCAGTGGGCATAGAGGCCAAGGCGCAAACTTCGGGATGTCCCTCGCCTTGTCGGCGGTGCGCATCTGGCGGCCAGGCCCTGCCACGTGGAGGGCCCTTGAACGCGAACAAAGGAAAGGCGGCATGCACGGCTTTCAACTGACGTTTTTTACGCAACAGAACCGGCGGCACGGCGAGGCCTTGCTGGCCGAATGGCTGGTCGAAGAGGCCAAAAATCTTGGCATTCGCGGTGCCACCCTGATCACGGCCACCGAAGGGTTCGGCCATGACGGGCGTTTTCATTCAGCGGATTTTTTCGATCTGGCCGACCAGCCATTGCAGGTGGTGATGGCCGTCAGCCGCGAGGAAGCGGAGCGCTTGTTTGGGCGCCTCGACCAGGAACGCATACGGGTGTTCTACACCAAAGCGCCAATCGAGTTCGGCATGACCGGGGATGAACCCTGAGGCCCACGCGACAGGGCTAACGATCTGGAGAGATCCGGGCAGAGAAGGAGAGGGCATGCTTGGCCCATTTGTAAATGGGGCTACCGTGTTTACGGGCAGCCTTGGCGGGGCTTTTCTGGGCTCGCGGCTCAGCAGGAATCTGCGCAACCATATGCCCATGGTGTTCGGGTGCGCTTCCATGGGGCTGGGCGTGGCCATGGTGGTCAAGGTGCATTCCCTGCCGCCCATGGTCCTGGCTTTGGTGCTGGGTTCCCTGATCGGGGAGCTGGTCCAACTGGAAACCGGCATCCAAAAGGTTGCGGGCGCAGCCCGGAAGCTCATCGAAAAATTCGTCACCCCCTCCGGCTCCCTGAGCCAGGAGGAATTCATGGAGAAGTTCGTAGCCATCATGGTGCTCTTCTGCATGAGCGGCACAGGCATCTACGGAGCCATGACCGAGGGCATGACCGGCGACCCGACCCTGCTTATAGCCAAGGCCATTCTGGATTTCTTCACCGCAGCCATCTTCGCCGCGTCTCTTGGCTATACCGTGGCTGTCCTGGCGGTTCCGCAGTTTCTCATTCAGACCGGGCTTTTCTTCGGGGCGGCCCTGATCCTGCCCTTGACCACCCCGGACATGACGGCGGATTTCTCTGCCTGCGGCGGTCTGATCATGCTGGCTACGGGCTTTCGCATCTGCGGCATCAAGCAGTTTCCGGTAGCCAATATGCTTCCGTCGCTGTTTATCGTGATGCCCTTGTCCAGTCTGTGGGCGCGGTATCTGGGATGAGGACGCGTTCGTGCCTGGGCAAGCGGCCAACTTCAGGGAGGACCCATGCCACACCACGCCATGCAGGACCGCGCCTCAGGGGCCATCATGGGGGCCTTTATCGGCGACGCGCTGGGAGTTGGCCCCCATTGGTATTATGATCTGGCGGAACTCCGCCGGGACTACGGCGAGTGGATTACCGGCTATACCAGCCCCAAGCCGGGTCGTTACCACGACGGCCTCAAGGCGGGCCAGCCGTCCCAGGCCGGGTATATCCTCCGGCTGACGCTGGAATCCCTGGTTGCCTGCGACGGGTACGACCAGGAAGATTTCTGCCGCCGCATGGACAACCAGCTCTTCCCGCTTCTGGACGGGACGCCGGTGAGCGGGCCGGGTGGCTACACCAGCCAGTCCATCCGGGAGGCCTTGAGGCGGCGCGTTGAGCAGCGCCTTCCCTGGGGACAGACCGGCGGCCACGCCGACACCACCGAAGCCATCGAGCGCACCCTGGCCATCGCCGTGCGCTACGCCTTGGATCCCGCCCAACTGGCCTCGTCCGTGGCCGGGAACGCCTCCCTGACCCAATCTGATGATCTGGTGGTCTCCTTGACTGTGGCCTATTGCGCGGTCCTTGGCCTGCTGGTGCAGGGCAACAGGCTTGATGCGCACCTGTCGGCCAAACTCATGCATCTGGTGAAAAAGGGCGAGCTGCCCTTCCATGCCGTTACCCGCGACAATCTTCAGCCGCCCCGTCCCGGCGACCCGGACCCGCCAAGAGCCGGGCGTTTCGCATCCCCGGACGCGCTGCTTTCGCCTTCGTACATGGCCATGGCGGCAGCCGACCCGGATATCCGTATAGAGCCCGCCTGGAAGGTCTCCCTGGTGTACGGTTTGCCCTGCGCCATCTATCATCAGTTGCCTGCCGCCTACTATCTGGCGGCCCGATTCCACGACGATTTCGAGTCTGCCGTGCTCCAATCGGTGAACGGCGGCGGGCAGAATCAGGCCCGCTCCATCCTTACAGGTGCGCTTGTGGGGGCGCAGACAGGGCTTTCCGGTATTCCCAGCCGCTTTCTCGACGGGCTCGAAGATGCGCCCGCCCTTATTGCACTGGCCACGAAGCTTGCTTCACAGGCCGCAAGGCCATAACAGCGTGTACAGCTTCCGTACATGGGTGCGTTCACGCGCGAAGCGATAATCCGGCCCTGTCGGCAGGGCTGACAAGAAAGGGGGAACAACCGTCATGCTCCAGTTTTCCATCGATGAATCCCTGTGTATCCGTTGCGGAGAGTGTGCCGCTGATTGCCCGGCTGGCATCATCGCCCTGGATGATCTTCCGAAAATTACTGACGAGCAGCGCTGCTACAAGTGCCTGCACTGCTATGCGGTCTGCCCCACCGGGGCGCTGTCGATTCTCGGTCACAATCCCCAGGGCGGGGTTTCCCTGGCCGGGCAACTGCCCCCCGCCGGACAGATGGCTAACCTGATCCGGTGGCGCAGGTCCGTGCGGCGCTACAAGGACGAGAATCTGTCTTCGGCGCTCATTGAAGAACTGCTGGAAACCGCCAGTCAGGCTCCCACGGGCGTGAACGCCAGGGACGTGCTGTTCACGGTGGTCACGGACAAGGCCTACATGGCGGAATTGAGCAAGGACGTACTGTCGAGCCTCACCGCGCTGGCAGAGTCCGGCGGGCTGCCGGACGGGCTGGCCGGACAGTATCTGGGGTGGATTGTCAACACCTGGAAAACCGAGGGCCGGGACGCCATCCTCCGGGGTGCGCCGCATCTGCTGGTCACCAGCGCTCCCAAAGACGCACCTTGCCCGGTGCAGGATACCCACATCGCCCTGGCCACCTTTGAACTGCTGGCCCAATCACACGGGCTGGGCACGCTGTGGGACGGCCTGTTCATGATGGCTTTGGCCGTCTGCCCGGAAATTATCCAGCGGCTGGGCATTCCTGCCGACCACACCCTGGGCTACGCCATGCTCTTCGGCAAACCTGCGGTAGAGTATCACCGCCCGGCCAGCCGTGGCCCGGCAAACGTCCACAGGCTGGGGTGACGGACCTGGGCTGCTTGCGAAACGGGCGGGCTCCTTCGGCGGTGTTGCAGGGGGAACGCCCGGCAACGGCCCGTTGGCCTGATTGCCTAGAACCCTGCGCACAGGAGGCCCTTCATGAACATTCTCCGTGGCGTTGTGTTGTTTCTGCTGGGCTGTCTGGTCCTTCCCGCCGTGCCTGAAGTCGCCTGGGCGCAGACCTCCCTTGAGGGCATGTTGCGGCCCTATCTGAACCGGTACGGCCTTCCGGCCCTGGCGGCGGCTGTGGCCCGCAACGGGCAGATCATTGCCGCCGGGGCTGTGGGCACCCGCCGGGCCGGGGCGGATATCCCCGTAACCCTCAGCGACAGGTTCCATATCGGCTCTGACACCAAAGCCATGACCGCCTTGCTTGCGGCCATGCTGGTGGAAGAGGGCAAACTCCGCTGGGACTCGACGCCAGCCGAACTGTTTCCCGAGTTCAAGGCCGCGATGGACCCGGGGTTCGCCAAGGTAACCCTGGTGCAGCTGCTGTCCCACACGGGCGGCGTGCCGCCGGATAGCGAGGACCTGTTGCCAATCATGAAGGAGACCGCCTTTCAGGAAGGCGATCTCGACGTCATGCGTCGCTTTCTGGTGGGGGAACTGAGCAAGAAAACCCTGGCTTCAGCACCGGGCGAGCGCTTCGCCTATTCCAATATGGGATACGTCACCGCCGGGGCCATGATCGAGCGGGCCGCCGGGAAAACTTGGGACGAGTTGATGGTCCAACGCATCTTCCTGCCCCTGGGCCTGAAAACCGCCGGCCTCGGCAGCCAGGCCAGCCTCGGCATGGTTGATGCGCCCTTGGGCCATGTGCTGATCGACGGAAAGCCCCAGCCCGTCCTGGCCGGTCCTAACGCCGACAACCCGGCCTTTCTGGGACCTGCGGGCATCGCCCACATGTCGATTCTTGATTTCGCCCGCTGGGCGTCCTGGAACGCCGGACAGGGGAAACGCCCCCCGGCGCTGGTCCGCTCGGAGACCTTGCGCAAGCTCTATGCCCCGGTCGTCAGCCTGCTGGACAAGGTCGACGCTAAAACGGGAGCGTCCAAAAGCGGTGGGGGGTATGGCCTGGGCTGGGGGGTTGTGGAGGTAGATTTCATCGACCATCCGGTGTTGCAGCACAGCGGTTCCAACAACATGAATATGGCTCAGATATGGGTGGACCAGGACAATGACCTGGCCATCGTCCTGACCACCAACATCGCGGGCGAAAAGTCGGAGGCAGCCTTGTTCGCCTTGGCGCGGGAACTCACTGCGCAATACGCCGCCGGGAAGTGAAACCCCGCTGCGCAGCGGCTTCATGGAGCAGCTTCCACGGAGGCGAGGTCAGGCGGCAACACCATGACAGGCCTCACGGGTAGGCGTCCTGAGTGCGCGGTATACCGGCTTACGTCCTGCCCGTTTGTGTCCGGGGTGCGGACTCTGCCTCGGGCCTTACAATTTCCCCTGGTGCCGCAACGCACCCAGCGCGAGGCACAACCAGCCTGCCATCCAGAGCACACCGCCGAAAGGGGTGATGGCCCCGAGCCATTTTGTGCCCGTGAGGCTCAACTGGTACAGGCTGCCGGAGAACAACACGGTTCCGGCGATGAACAGCCAACCGGCAGCGGACATGAGCGCGCCAGGCCATTTGGTGAAGGCTAACCCGACACCAAGCAGGGCAAAGGCGTGGTACATTTGGTAGCGCACGCCGATTTCGAAAACCGCGAGCATGTCCGCGTCCAGGCGGTGTTTCAATCCATGAGCGCCGAAAGCCCCCAAAGCCACG
This sequence comes from Desulfovibrionales bacterium, assembly GCA_038248065.1. GTDB lineage: Bacteria > Desulfobacterota > Desulfovibrionia > Desulfovibrionales > Desulfovibrionaceae > Fundidesulfovibrio. The sequence goes on from JBBRUD010000055.1 coordinate 26,037, forward strand.
GCGATGCAGGCTGAGAACGCGCCTGCGGCAAAGAATATTCTGTCCATGAGTGGCCTCGCCAGGGTATCTGTTTACAGTGTGGAAATTCGGGACGAAGAGCTTGTGAAGCATTGGCAATCTGATGAATCCGGGGGACGCCCCGTGGTTGTGGTCGGGAATGCATAAATGTAGAAAGGCGTCTGCAACAGAAACGCTAATCTTTAATTGCTTCTTGAGTATTCACTACACAGAACCGAGATACGCTGTTTTTCCCCGCACTTTTTACGTTGTACATAGCTTTGTCAGCGGCATTCAGCAGCTCTGCAGCAGACCAGTTGCCTGAATACTCAGCGACACCAATCGATACAGTGAACCGAATGACGTCATCGCTGATTTTGTCGCCGACCCGCGACCTGAATTCATAACTTTGGACAGCGTATCTTATAGCGTCTGCATGGTGTTCAGCTTCATTTCCAGTAAGATTGCAGACAAGCACAAGCTCATCACCACCGTAACGAGCGGCGAAGAAGTTGTTTTTCGACGCGTGCGCAGTGAGGATCTTGGCCAGTGTCCGCAGAACATCGTCCCCTACCTGGTGTCCATACGTGTCATTAATGGTGTTTTTAAAATCGTCAACATCGATCATGAGCAGTGAAAGGGGCAAATTTTCAATTTTTGCTTTTTCAATGGATGCTTGAAGATGTAAATCAAGTGCTCTGCGATTGTGAATCGTGTTGAGCATCGGGTCAACATTTACAATCTGCTCCAGTTGTTTAGCCTTTTGTTCCCATTTCTGCGCTTCGTCCCGGTAGTGGGCCAGCATGTTCGTGACGAGAACCCGCAATTTAGGGATGTCCAGGTCTACGCCGTCTTTTGTGTTGAGGGCTTCAAGTGCTTTCGCACCGAAGTTGGTGACCAGAGTATCTCTGCCGGATTCCGCGGAAAGCGACTCAGCGACAAATTCCGATACGGCTTTGGTCATTGAATCGGAATGGTGTTTGTATGAAGCCAGCTCGGACAGCCAGGAAGCTGTCTTTTGGTTGTGGACGAGAAGGTCTTCCACTCCTTTAATAATCTGCATGAAATTTTCATTGGAGTGGTCTTTTTTTGCTAATCGATCGAATACCAAGGCTTGAGCTTGATTTTTTTGAGTAGAATTAACGATTGAGAGAGCCCCCACGATATTGCGGGCAAAAAGGAGAACTGCCAGCCAGTTTGGTTTGTCTTCGTAGCCGAGTTTGTGGAGCTCGTCACAGAGCCTTGTCATCTCACAGCGTGTATTTTGGCATTTTATTAACAAGGTTTACTCCGCCTTTATAAAGTAAGAAGTGTTGTTTCTTACTGAGTTACGCCTGGGTTATTATCGATTCGTCAAGAACCCCTTTCAGTACAGTTTTCTTGTGCAGCGTGGATGTGCGCCTTCCCGCGGAGGGCCCCCTGCGCTTCTGTTGGTCCCCCGAGCATGCCAGTCGAGGGCAAAACGACAAATCTGCTGCTTCCAAGGCGTTCCCTCGTCCTTGGCAGAGGGCGGGACGAAGCTCAGGGCAGTCTTGGACGCCGGTGATTGCAGTCAAACATGGTAGATGCAAGCTTCATACGAATTTTTACAGGGGATGGGAACACAAAAGA
>JBBRUD010000056.1:0-27557 GCA_038248065.1 Desulfovibrionales bacterium
AAGCTGAATGTTTCCTTGAATCGAATTGAAAAGGATGGTGCATTTCTTTTGTTCACAATTGCGTATCCATAGTCGAGCTTATTGGGCTTTAATGATGTTCTGCCAGCACGTCCAATTAGATTTTTCAGTGTCAAGTCCTTTACAAGTCGAAAGTTATCTATCCATACAATATCAAACGGCATATTTATGCCTTGATTTAAAGTTGAGGTTGCAAAACAAATTCGAGTCCACCCTTCCTTGATGAATTGCTCAACGATAAGCCTAGCCTTTAGCGGCATAGAACCATGGTGCGTAACTACACCTCGCTCCATTAATTCTATTAGATTTGAGTGTTTGTCAGTACCTTCCTCTTTAGCTCCAATGTACTCTTTTAAGGATTTAATAACCTCAAGCGCCCGCTTGTCTTCAAGCTTGGGGCACATTTCTATATATTTTCCAAACTCAATCCGGTATGTGCTATCATAAATTTTAGTTTTTGATATATATATGAGCATGGTTCCATTGTTAATAAGTGTTTCAGTCGCAATGTCTTCACTAAGGGGCATCTGTGCGCAGTCGATGTTTGGCGAAAAATATGTAAATATGCTACCATCATAATGAGCGAATAGTTTTCCAACGGACTGCTGCTTGTAGCTATGCGCCGAAGATCCATTTATAAAATTATGTTTCTGAAGCTGGGCCTCGGGATTTTCTACAAATGGGTGGGCAAACACTTTTTTAGATTCAGGGAAAATTCGGTCTACTCGTCGCACAAAAGCATCAAATCGCAAGCTGCGAAATTCTTCTTCAGATAGTTGCGCTTCATCAAGTAAAAATAGTTCAATGTTAAATTTCAATTTTTGCTTAAATAGTTGTGAAGCTCTTTCGGGGGTAACAATGAAAATACGACGATTGATAAGGTCTCTGTTAACATCCTCAATGAACTGTAACACTAAAGTGTCTTTTGAAACTAGAGACAAGATTTCCAAGTAGTATTCTGAAATCAATGCTCTGGACGGAACAATAATTACAATATCCCCTTGAATTTCCTGAATGATTTGTCTGAATAGATACGACTTTCCGGCGCTAGTTGGAGCGGAAAATGAGTAGTACTTATGCTGTTTGATAGAGTTGTAGACGCTGGCCTGCACGGGGGTGAATATATGTTTTGTATCTAAAGTAATTGACTGAGAAAAAATTGAGTAGACTTCTTCTAGCATACTGCTTGATGGTCCAACTTTAAAAAATAATCCCATAACATATAGCAATTTCTTTTCAAACTTTAAAAATTGTTCAGGGTGATATCTCTTGTAGTACGCCAATTTTTCAAAGCTTAACGAGTTAACAGGGCCATTGCTATGAATCTCTAATAAAATTGACGACAACTCTGCGTCGAGGTTGTTACCGCTAACCCAGTTTTGGATCATCAACTTCAACTCCAATAAGATATAGTTTTTTGTGACATAGCAACCGAGCTAAATTCTCCGACTTTAGTGCGTTTGCAATTATCAAGTCAGGTTTGTCTGCATTAATAGAAAATGCTGCTGCATAGGATTGAATTCCATCAGCGCATTTACTTGCCGCCTTTTCGCTAACATGGTGCATCAAAATTATGAGCTCGGCATCATCCTTTTTTAACTCTATAAAGTCAATGATTTGCGACAATGCCTTTGCGTATGGACTCTTAGACCCACTGTATTTAGCTTCTCCGAATGTAATTAGCGAGTCAATGCATTCTGAATGAAAATCAAACCCTTCGTTCCCACTTACTCTAGCCTTGAATAATTCAGCCAGAGGAACTTTTGTGTGCATACATGTGTCAACAAGTGCACATTGAGCCGTATCAGACACAAGATATTCACCAAAGTCATCAGTTAATGCGTCGTCACTAATTCTTTCATGAACATTTTTTACAAGCTTATTAATCGTCCTTTTTGATGTTGCTGTATATCCGACTTGCAATACAACGCTAAGATTGTTTATCCAACTTGTGTCAGATATTGTTTTGATCATTTCCTCTGCCCGCTTGTCTACATCCTTAACTTTTATATGAACAACATAGACCTCACAATCGGTCGCAATCCCGAGCTTATTCATGTCAACTATTACAGACCTGACAACTTCCATGTTGGCCCACACTTGATTTGTTTATCTATTTCTTTCGCGTTAATTATACCGCATTTCTTTGCAAACATCTACAAAAAGCCGAAGAAATTTTCTGTAATTCTTAGGTTCCAGAAAACATCTGCCAAACCTTACCCTTTGAGCGTGGAATATATTTTGGAAGTAGAAAGGACTCACGGCTTTCCTCTGTTCGCGGGCATTCCTCTTAAATACACCTTCACCGCTAAAACCAGCGAAATATTACTATTCACCACGAGGTTGTCGGCCTGCACGTCATCCAGGGCCTGAGCCTCATCCGCGCCTGGAGGGAACACCTGGGTCTGACCCAACAGGAAGTCGCCCGCCGCATGGGCGTGACCCGCCCGGCCTACGCCCAGATGGAAGCCAAGGGGGTGCGCTCCCGCGTGGCCACGCTCAGGAAGATTTCTGCGGCCTTGGGGGTGGAATGGGAACAGGTGCGGGAGTAGGTAGGGCCTGGTGGACAACGCCCCTTGCCGTGGCGACGTATCCTTATAGAATACGAACTCCACTCCGAGCGCTGCCTCCCCGAGTCGTTTCCCCATTTCCGTTGCGAAGCTCCATCTTGGCTTCGAGAATTCTAGAATTCTGGAGCTCCCTAATTCCCCATTGCGTCCCCCGAATTCCCTCTCGGAGCGCCATGGCTTGATTGACGGCCTGTATTCTGTCATTAGAAGCGAAAGCAAGGGGCAACAATGACCGCGCAACAAAAACGTCCATCCTTCTGGTTTTCCGCCACCAAGGCCCAGGCCCGCGACACGGGCATGGCCCTGACCCTCATATGCCTGCTGATTGCGTTGCTGGCCGGCAAGCGTCCCTTTCTGACCGCGGGTATCATCGTGCTGGTCCTGAACATGATCCAGCCCGCGCTGTTCAAACCGGCCGCAAAAATATGGTTTGGCCTCTCGCACATCCTGGGCACGGTGATGTCCAAAATTTTGCTCTCCGTGGTATTTCTTACTGTGGTGACCCCCGTGGCCCTGTTTCGCCGCATGATCGGCAAGGACGCCATGCAGATGAAGAAATGGAAGAAGGACGCGACCTCGGTCTTCCGGGTCCGCGACCACCTTTTCACGTCCAAAGACATCGAAACCCCTTATTAAGGAACTCCCAATGAGCTTTGTCGGCGATCTGTGGGGCTTCATGAAGACCCGCAAGAAGTTTTGGCTGTTGCCCATCATCCTTGTGTTGCTGCTTTTTGGCGTGCTTATCGTCCTGACCAGCGGCTCGGCCATCGCGCCCTTCATCTATACGCTCTTTTAGAGGACGCCACATGCCCGAGGCCATACTTGGCATTTCCGCGTATTATCACGATTCCGCCGCCGCATTGATAATGGACGGCGAAATCGTGGCTGCCGCTCATGAGGAGCGCTTCACCCGCAAAAAGCACGATGCGTCCTTTCCGCACGCGGCCAGCGCCTACTGTCTGGCCGAGGCGGGCCTGCGCCTGAGCGACCTGACCGCCGTGGCTTTCTACGACAAGCCCTTCCTCAAGTTCGAGCGACTGCTGGAAACCTACCACGGGTTTGCCCCCTCGGGCCTGGTGAGCTTCCTCTCGGCCATGCCGGTGTGGATCAAGGAAAAAGTGTTCATGGGCAAGATGCTCAAGGAGGAGTTCGCCCGGCTTGGCGGCGGCGCCCCCAAAGTGCTCTTCCCTGAACACCACCTCTCCCATGCGGCCAGCGCCTTCTACCCCTCGCCCTTCGAAGAGGCGGCCATCCTGACCATCGACGGCGTGGGCGAATGGGCCACAACCACCATCGGCCACGGCAAGGGCAAGGACATCACCTTCCTGCGTGAGCTGGATTTCCCCCACTCCCTGGGTCTTTTGTACTCGGCATTCACGGCCTTCTGCGGCTTCAAGGTCAACTCCGGCGAATACAAGCTCATGGGCCTTGCCCCCTACGGCAATCCCGACGCCCAGCGCGTGGAAGACTTCAAAAGCAAGATGCTTGACGCAATGGTCGACCTGCGCCCGGACGGTTCGCTGCTGCTCAACCAGAACTATTTCACCTATGCCACCGGGCTGCGGATGTGCAACGATCCGGCCTGGGAAAAGCTTTTCGGGCTGCCCAAACGTCCGGCCGAAACCGAACTCTCCCAAGAGTATATGGATCTGGCCCTGGCTATCCAACAGGTGACCGAAGAGGTGGTGCTGCGCCTGGCCCAGACCGCCAAGGATCTCACCGGAGCCGAGTACCTGACCATGGCCGGGGGCGTCTCCCTCAACTGCGTGGCCAACGGCAAGCTGCTGCGCCGGGGCATCTTCAAGGACATCTGGATTCAGCCCGCCGCAGGCGATGCGGGCGGAGCCCTGGGTTCCGCTCTAGCCGCTTTGCACATCTGGAAAGGGGCCGAACGCAAACCCGCTCCCCGCGATTCCATGCGCGGCGCCTATCTGGGGCCGGAGTTTTCCCCCGCCGACATCAAACGCGTGGCGGCCAGGCACCACGCCCCATACCAAAGCTTCGACAACTTCGACACGCTGTGCGAAACGGTCAGCGCCCTTCTGGCCTCGGGCAACGTGGTGGGCTGGTTTCAGGGCCGCATGGAATACGGCCCGCGCGCCCTGGGCAACCGCTCCATCCTGGGCGATCCGCGCAACCCGGAGATGCAGAAGAAGCTCAATCTCAAAATCAAATACCGCGAAGGCTTCCGCCCCTTCGCCCCCTCGGTGCTGGAAGAATCCATCGGCGAGTACTTCGAGCTGGACCGCCCCTCGCCCTATATGCTGATGGTGGCCCAGGTGAACGCCCAACGCCAAAGCCCCCTGCCCGAAGGCTACAACGCCCTGGGCATGTGGGACAGGCTCTATGTCAGCCGCTCCGACGTTCCGGCCATCACCCACGTGGACTACTCGGCGCGCATTCAGAGCGTCAGCAAGGACGTCAACCCGCGCTACTGGACGCTCATCGACACCTTCCGCCGCACCCAGGGCTGCGCCGTGGTGGTGAACACCAGTTTCAACGTGCGCGGCGAGCCCATCGTCTGTACGCCTGAAGACGCCTACCGCTGCTTCATGCGCACGGAAATGGACTACCTGGTGCTGGGCGACCGCCTGTTCGAGAAAACCCGGCAGCCCGCACTGCCCGAAGACAGCGACTGGCTTTCGGAATACGAACTCGATTAGCAGGCACGAAACCTGCAGACTTGAGGGATATGAAACGCACAGCTCTCGCCCTCCTGCTGGTCATGGCGCTTGGTGCCTCGCATCCGGCCCGCTCGGCCGATAATGAGGCGGTAGTCCGTTGCATCTTGCAGGAAATTCTTTCCAACCTCACCTGCAAAAAAACATCGGAATTCCGCTTCATGGGCAAACGAGACGAAGTATACGTGTTCAACACCCACTATGGCGCGAAATTTGCGGAATTTTATTGCCAGATTTTCGACCGGGACGTCATCGTCACCAGCAAGGCCTGGCAGGGCAACATGGCCTCGGCCCGACTCGATTTCGAGATCAATCCCGGCTGCATCACCGCCACGGTCAATTCCCCCTGGGAGGAATGCCACAGATCGTCCACGGTGCAATGCTGCGGCGTGGATTGACACACTGCCGACAGGTTCCTCTGCGCCTGGCAACATCCGCCGGAAAAGGATACGCCGCTGCGCCCGGTTCGCATGACCTCCCAAGCCGCAACCGTTTTATCGGCCCCCAAGCCCCGCTTCTCACACGCCCTTCACAAGCCCCAAGTGATGCCGCGCAGGCGGCAGTACCCAGCAGCCAGGGCGGCCAGGGGGTAAAACGGCCAGGCCAGTTGCCGGTCCACCAGCACCCAGGTTGCTGCACAGACCAGCACGGCCACCAACCAAGCCTCCACATACTTGCCCAGAACCTCCGGGGAGGCCACGGGGATATGGGTTTCCAGCAATTCCAGCCGACGGGGTCTCAGCGCGCGGCCCGCACCACTCCTCCGCTCCTCACCGCCGGATTGAAGCTTATGCCCGCACCCGGCGCAGTGTTTGAAAGCGTCAGGGTTTTCCGCCCCGCATTTGTTGCAGATCATAGGATCCTGAGCTGGCTGCGTTGACTTTCATCAGTTGGGATACACATTGGAAGAAATCTCTACGTATCATTTTCTACCGCGCCCCGGCGTGGCAGGCAACCCCAAAGCGAGGACTCCATGAGCGCCGGTCAGCCCCTGAAACCCTTCACCCTGAACACCATCCCCTGCCACGGCTGCGGGGCCTGCGCCGAGGTGGCCCCTGAGCTCTTCGGCATGGACCCGAGCACGGACATGCCCTTCCAGCGCGTGCCCGAAGGCCCGGAGGAAGCCATTCGCCAGGCCATGGCCTATTGCCCCAACGAGTGCATAGAAATCGAAGAGTGACACACGGACCGACGGCCCAACCCGGCCCGGCCCAGTCCTAACGACCCTGCCCGGTCCTAACGACCCTGGCCTAACCGGTCCTAACGGTCCTGCACGGCCCAGACCATCGCCGGGCCTGATGTCCCTGGCCCGTCTTGTTTGCCCTGGCTTGCCTGCGTGCGGGCCTTGGCTGGTCAAGGACGGTTCCGTCTGGACATGGCCGCCGGGGCCTGGCGAAGGAGGCGATTATTGGGGCGGTGAGAGAACCATCAGGGCGCGAATACCTGCGTTTGAGAGGGAAATGCGTCCCTTGGCGGTCATCCCTTGGCTTTGGGACGGCAGGCCCCCTGGCAGCAGCCGCCGGAAAGCAGCTCGCTGTAGGCGTACAGGATGCGCGCCTCGCCTCCGGCCCTCTCCGGCGTCAGTTGGCTGATGGGATGAGCGGCTGCCAGGCCCGCCAGTTGTTCGTAAAAGGGCACTGCGCGCATGCCCTTGGAAAGTTCCTCGCCGGTGGCGACGGCGATCAAAGCTGCGGATTTGGTATCCGTGGTCAGAGCCAAGGGCACGGGGGGCTGATACAGGCGCGCGGCGGCCACGGCCTCGCGGATGTAGCTGCCCGGTTCTCCCGAACAAAAGATGACCAGCAGCAGCGGTCGTCCCTCGGCATCGCTGGCCACAAGATCCACCATGCGGGTGTACTCCTGACCGTCGATGGGAAAACAGACCCCGGCCTTGGCCGTTACGCTCTGAAGGGGATAACCGCGCTCCTCCACCAGCAGCCGAGCCAGCGCCTGTCGGTAAATCTCGTAGGATGTCTCTTCGAGCTCCTCGCCGGTAAGGTAATCGCGGATGACTGTGCCCAGTGATTCTTCGTGCATGGTGGTGAAACTCGCTTCAAGGTTTGCCCGACCGCCTTGCGCTCTTTCCGCACAAAATATGGAGGCAGACGAGAGTTTTCCAGAATGCCGGTCTAGTGGCTTTTCCAGCGGGATTCCCGCCGCATTAAGACGCGGTGTTTCCGTACTATCACAAAATGTCGAGTCAGTGCCTCACTCCAAAGGAGGGGGTGTCCGGCCTCCATGAGGTCGCTCTCCTCCAATGGCACTTACTCAAAAGTATCATCAGAGTTGAGATCCAGCCTTGACCTAGTTCTTCCGCACAACAAAGCATCTGCAAAACGACATAGAGCTGCGAACGTCTATCTTGCTCAACAATCTATGAATTTTATTAAAAAATACATATTGAAGTCGGCTGATAGTCTTGATTGGAAGGTCAGAGTAATGTGGAACGCTCCTGAAAACCAAGCTGAAGAAGAAAAATTCAAGCTGTCCAAGCACCATGTCGTCAAATGGCAAGGATTCTTCAATTTTGAACCCGGACTGACTTATCAAATCTTCCCATTGTTGCAGTTTGAGCAAACTTGAATGTCCATATCCGAAAGCGCCCTGAGGCACGGGCTTTAAACCAAAGTGCTGCCTGATGCGATTGACGGGATCATACAGAAAAGGGATAGTATCTGCGCAAGGCAACACAAACATACCCACTCCATCGCTCACACGGTGTATTTCTTGGATGACTGCAGCCGGCTGTGGAACATGTTCTAACATGCTCATGCTAATAAATTGTGAAATGGAGCCGTTCTTGAATGGCAGGGCGGCACAGTCCGCAAGAATGAACTCCGCAGGGTTGGACCTGTTGACGGCAGCAGTTTGCAAGGCCCTGACGTCAATATCCAAACCGACGTAATGCTCCAAAAAATGGGAAAGACCACCGGAACCGCAACCGATATCCAAGACCGGACGTGCAGGATTAAAAATCCGTTGGGCAACATCTAAAAGCCGGACAAGATGCACATGCTTGCCGTAACTCTGAAATTTCCATTCAATACGCTTGAACCGTGGCGTGGGAATTATCATAACGCAGAATATACCTTATTTATCGCTGCCCCTTGAGCAGTATTTTTTGCGCCAAGTCGTAGCACCACCGTTCCACGAGTAGGCCTGAAAAGCCTCTGCGCAGGCGAAACCTGGCAACTGGGCGGTAGCAATTATTGAGAAACTTCAAAATCCGCATCAGCAGTGTTTTGCCTGTCTCCATTTTATTGATTTTGTTGTCGATAAAATAACTTGCCATGAGCATCATATTGATGAACTGCTTGTTCACCGGCCCTATCCACGGTAAATCGTACTCTGTTTCCACTTCCATCCTGGCCCACCCCTGCAGTGTATCCGGCACGTTGAACTCCCAATCCTTTCTGGCAAGATCAAAAAGTTCCGTTCCTGGCAGTGGACGGAAGATATTAGGCGTGCTGATAATGCAGCGCGGGTTCTCTTCAATAAGGCGTAGCATGAGCGCGCCGGTGGCCTTGAGGTCGTCTAAAGTTTCCGTGGGCAGGCCTACGATGAAATTGTAGAAGGCGCTAATCTGCGAATGCTTGGCCAATTTGCGGTTGCACTCCAGAACATCTTCCACCGTACAGTTCTTGCGCACCAGTTTCAGCAGCCGGTCGCTGCCGGACTCCGCGCCGATATGCAGTATATCCGTCCCCGCTGCCGCCAGTTTGTCCAGGAAGGCATGGCTCATCTTCTTGATTTCGTTGATGCGCGCCCCCCGGAAGCCCAGTTTGACCTTGATGCCCCGGCGATTGATGGAATCGATGATGCCCTCGACATGGTCCAGATCGACAAAGGAATCGTCGTCTATGAAGTAGATATACTGCGCCCCGTAGGTATCGATGACATACTGGATATGGTCCGTCACCTCCTCCACCGGCAGGGGCCGCCAACGGGGGCCCTCAATACTCTTGTACAAGGCAGGAGAACTGCAGAAGCCGCACTGATAGGGGCACCCCATGGAACTGTAGACAGAAAAGATGATGCGCTTTTGGTCCAACTGGCCGTAGGCACTGTAGTCGGAAATGAGATGGTAGGGAATGTCGCGGTAATCAAGCATCTCATGGGAAGTCCAGTCGGCCGGAAGCCCATAGGGTTTGCCGTCCGCCCCCCGGCTTAGCAGGCCCGGCTCCGGGGAAAGCTCGCGCCCGCTGGCCAGGGCTTCCACCAGAGCCAGCAGGGGTTTGGAACCGTATCCGCTGACGACGTAATCGCTGTGGGGATCGTCCTCAAGGATAATCTGGGGATTGAAGGAGGCAAAGGGGCCGCCCCAGACCACCTTGATGCCGGGATCAACCTTTTTGACCAGGCTCGCTATCTCCATGGCGTAGGTCACCGGCGGGCCGGTCATGACGCTTATACCCACCAGGAGGGTCTCGCCGCTCAGGCGGGTCTGAAGATCCTCTCGCCAGGAGGCAGGATGCAAGCGCGCGTCAAAAAGCTCCACGTCATATCCGGCCTTGACCACCAGGCTGGCCGTGTACACCAGGCTGATGGGTGCATGCCGGACAAACGTACCGGACATGCCAAGCGGGGGGTAGACCAACAGGATTTTCCGGCGAGCGCTCATGACCGGTTTCTCAGCTTGGCCACGGATATGCGCATGATGTCGCCAAGTACGCCCAGGCCCGTAAGCAGGGCAACCACACAGCCGAACAGCATGAAATAGGCCGAGAACGTGTGCATGTTGAACACCGCCAGCAGCATGGCGGGAAAGCCCACCAGCCCGGCCAGAAGCCACGTCATGATGACGAAGAACTTCATGGGATTGTAATACGTGACGCCCTGGATGATAAGCTGCACGGTGCGCATGCTGTCGCGCAGATGCTGCACCTTGCTGCGCCCCTTACGGTAAGCGTAGGTAATAGGGATGAACTTCATAAAGCACGGTTTTTCTGCAGCCAGCACGGTGAGGCTGGTGGTAAAAGAAAACCCGCCACAGAGAAAATAGAAGAATTCCATCACGAGTTTTTTGGTGAATACCCGAAGTCCGCTGTTGGGGTCGGGAATTTTGTCGCCTGTAAGAAACGAAATACTGGTGACATAGATGCGCCGCATCTGCCGCTTGAACCAGCGGTCATGCTCGGCCACGTTCTGCCTGTACCCCACGACCATGTCGAAGCCCTGTGCCATCTCCGCGAGCAGGCGGGGCAACTCGCTGGTGGGATAAGAGCCGTCGGCGTCGCAGATGCCTATCCAGTCATAGCGGGCCGTAAGAATGCCGGTCTTCAGGGCGTTACCGTAGCCGATATTGACCGGATGGCTCACCAAACGCACCTGGGGATAGGCGGAAGCAATCTCCACGGTGCGATCCGACGAACCATCGTTGACCACGATGACCTCCCAGGCGATATCCAGGGTGGCCAGAGTAGCCAGGAGCATATCAAGGGAATGGTTCAGCCCGGCCTCTTCGTTGTAGGCCGGAATAATCATACTCAGCCCGTGATCAGACATGGTCGTTGGACAGTGGCTCCCAGCGTCCTGTGGCTCGAAAGTTTTCATAGATTGCGTACCATAGGGAGAGGATAAGGAGGTTAAAGGACTTATAGGTCACGTCTTCACGGACCGGGTCCAAGCGAAAACCGCTCTGAAAGAAGCCTGTTTCCTTGGGCGGCTCCAGTGAGGAACCGCTAAGACAGTAGGCCGGAAAATTAAAGCCTTTTTTGGGCCTGGAGAGAATAGCCCCTGGAAGTTTTCTGGACATGCAGCGTTTGAGGACGACTTTCTGCTCCAGCCCTTCCATTTTGGCCTGTTGCGGCAGGGCGGCGGACATCTCCACCAGGCGGTGGTCCAGGAAGGGCGAACGCAACTCCAGGGAATGGGCCATGCTCATACGGTCGCCTTTCACCAGGATATCATCAGGCAGCCAGGTGACCATGTCCACATATAGGCTGCGATCCAGAAAGTTTGTGCCGGACAGGGCGTCGAAAGCAGTTTGGAAGCGCCAATACGGATGATAGCCCCCCAGACGGAAACGAAACTCCGGTGAGAGCATGGTCTCAACCTCGTGGTCGTCGAAAATAGTGCGCCAGGAGTAATGGGCGCGTTCGGCGCTCAAGGTGGCGCCTTTGAGGAATTGCAGGGCCTTGTAATCCCAGCTCACTTTTTTGTACGAGGGACGGACAAACTTGCGGGCCGCACGGTACACAAGACGCAGGGCACTATCCGGGGCCAGGTCCGTAAGACGTTTGAAGCGGTCGGCCCTGTGGGTGACATAGCCTGCCAGCAGCTCGTCGGCTCCGTCCCCGCCAAGGATAACCTTGGCCACCTTCGAGGCGGACTGGCTGATCTGGTAGGTGGGGATGATGGAAGTATCGCAAAAAGGCTCGTCGAGATGCCACACCAGCCGGGAGAGATCCTCTACGCCGGGGTGCGGATGCTCCACGCAATTGACTTCGAGCCCCAGGTGGCGGGCCACGGCCCGGGCATAGGGAGATTCGTCGAAACTGTCCTGCCCCAGGCGGGCGTTGTACAGCCGGACATCCGCCCCGGCCTCGCCCAGGCAGGCGGTGATGGTGGAAGAGTCGAGCCCGCCGCTGAGAAAAACGCCCACAGGCACGTCGGCGCGCAACCGGAGGGCCACGGCATCGGTCAGCAGGGCGTCAAAGCGCTCCACCGTCTCCATATTCCAGGGGAGCTTAGGAGCTTGAAAAGCCTGGCGGACATCCCACCAGCGCTGAACCACCAGATTGGAGCTAGCCAGATCGAAAGTGGCCATGCAGCCAGGGGAAAGTTTGCGGATGGATGCAAAGATGCTCTTGGGTCCAAGGATGTAGCCCAGGGCCAAGTAATCGCGCACGGCCTGCGGATCGATTTCCAGGTCGCGCCGCACCCACGGCAGAGCCAAGAGGGCCTTGATCTCCGAAGCGAAGGCCAGGCCTTCGGGACCGCGCCAGTAGTACAGGGGCTTCTTGCCCAGGCGGTCACGGCCGAGCACCAGCCTGTTGGTGCGCGGGTCATGGAGGGCGAAAGCAAACATGCCCACCATGGATTCCAGGCAGGCCGAGCCCTGTTCCAGATACGCCTTGAGGAGCACCTCGGTATCTGAAGTGGTGGCGAAGGCATGCCCCTTGGCTTCCAGCTCGGCTCGAATTTCCTTGTAATTGTAGATCTCGCCATTGAAGACCAGGGTCACGCCACAAGGGTCGCCCATGGGCTGAGCGCCGCTTTCCAGGTCGATAATGGCCAGGCGGCGGTGGCCAAGAGCAACTTCAGGGGCCAAAAAGCGCCCCTCCCCATCAGGGCCACGGTGGACAATGGCGGAAAGCATGGCCCCAAGATGTACATTATTGCTCTCGAAATGAGGAGTAAGCGGGGTGAACCCACAGATGCCGCACATGAACGTTGCCTCGGAGAAAAGCCTCAGGCCGCCGCACGGACGGGCTGGCCGACGAGATACGGCAAGGAAGGCTGCAAAAGATTATACGCGATCCAAGCGCTGTTCTCCGGTGCGGCAAAGCGCCGCGAATTGCCCATAAACTGGGCGGCAAGCTCCAGCCGAGAAGGACACATCAAATTTTCTTGAGTTCGAAACGCACCTCTTCAAACCCGCCGAAATAAAAACACAACAACCGGCTGGTGAGGTAGGTGTTGAGGTTGCCCACAGCATCGAACACCCGGCCCAGAAGATTGGCCACGGCAAATTGAAGGGGCGGAAGGTGCGCCTTTTTCAGTTCTTTTTGCGCCAGCCAGATCAGACGGGTAGAGACTTCCTGGAAATCTATGCCCGTATACCCGCCGCGAAACTCCCGGTTGAAGTACAGCGGGAAGGTGACGTCGAAACCGATCTTATGATCCCAATGCATGAAGCCCCGGGAAAAATGGGGCACAGCCAGGATAAGGTCGCCTCCGGGCTTGAGCAGGCGATGTAATTCGGCCATCACGGGGATGGGGTTGGGCAGGTGTTCGAGCACGTGGTGCATCTCGATGCGCTCGAAGCTCTGGCTCTCGAAAGGATAGGGCACAACGGACAAATCGTGAAACACGTCGGCCTTGGCGCGCGGATCAATGTCCACATTGACATATCCCTGTTTGGGGAACTGGCCGCAGCCGAAATTGCCTTTCATAAATCTTCCTGACGTTCCTTTGGGAATTGTCGAGTACGCCCCCGCAGCAAAGAGCCACACTGCGTGATGCTACAAAAAATGTTCAGCGGCATAGCCAATTTTTGTATGCACTTACTCCAGAACCCCCCCCGGCACAAGGGCAATGAAGGCGATCGAATCCTGACTGCAGCCGCCCGCAAGTTGAGATCTGTGCTTCCAATGCTAGAAGAAAACGATACCATCCTTGTGCCACAACTGGGCTCCCGGGCCTTCAAGCACGACTTCCACTTCCACTTCGAAGTCTTCGGCAGACCAGCCGCCACTGACGCACTCGGTGCATAACAGCCTTTTGCGGGCTATTCGCGTCCACTCTTTGGCGTCTCCGCGCTCAAAGTACAACAGCCGTCTGCTTTGCCCCAGTACCTCGTAGACGGTTATGCTGTCCGACGTGCCGCCAAGGCGGGGATAAAACACGAATTTCCCGGCGCTCTTCCTGAAACGGATGTTAAGACTGCCCGCTTCCCCTGAACTTGTGAAGAGCCGCCAGCCCGGGGCATCTGCCGGGATATCGCGCACCTTCATCAGCGAGGAAGGCACGATGGACTGCTCGATATTGCTGCAGGCCAAAAGTCTGTCTGGTCCAGGGGCATCGGCGGGTAAAACCCGCACGAACAGGCATAATGTCTCATAGTACAAATGAGGGGTCCACAAGGCTCCGGCCAGCAGGGCCAGGACCATGCCGAGGGAGTACCAGCCATTGGCTCGCAGCCACCGGGTCATGGGAGCACGCCTTTATCCGTGCCGGGCGCGACGGAGGGAGAAGGATTGCGGTACAAGGTGCCGATTGCGGTTTCAGTCAAGGGTATCCATGGCCCGGCCCCAGTGTCTGGAGGCGGTGTGGTTGTCACCGCATACCGTGAGCGCCGCGGCAGGTCCTTGGCCGGCCCAAAGGGGCTTTGGATGCCGTATCCCGGCGGTACGCCAAGAAACGCCACCCACACTTCAGGTGCAGAGACGAAAATTGTTTCGTCCCAGGGATGGGTTCCGACAACCGGCGGCAGGAAAGGCGACACCTGCCGGGTGAAGGTCTCAACCTGACGTCTGGCTTCGGCATTTGCGTATCCTGGCAACTGGTACACATGCATGGCCCCCAGGTACATTGGCAGCAAAATGGCATTATACGCTATGAACAAGTGAAAGACGCGTTTGGGGAAAAAATGAAACGTTACCAGAAAACAGAAGAGATAGTGGGACGACAGCAAGCGCACAAGATGCCTTCCGCTTCCCGCCCAGGCGAAAATGAATATGGCCATTAGCCCAAGCAGATTCATGGCGATGAGCATAAACACCACGGCACCAGGAGAGACTACACCCCGTTTCCAGGATGCCTGCCGCCAAGCCAAAGCCCCCCCCAGAACGGCGAACACCACTAGACTGGCAAGAATGGCTGTCGCGGCGCGATTATTAATGAAATCAAAAAGTATATATATATTATTAAAAGTATGCTCGAGTACAAATCCGATGTCTCCTGAAAACAAATGCGCCGAGATGTCCACGCCATTGTCAGCAGTAAAATACCAAGCAGACGAAAATAGTCTGGAGAACCAAACAATCCCCAGCGAAAGGACCACTGTACATACAAACGCAAGAATGAAGCGCCAACGCCGCGCAGAGAAAAGTATGTAAAAATACGGAAGAAAGCAGAGAGCCCATGTATAGCGCACAAGACAAAACAAAAGGATAATGACCCCAGAAAACATCTGAAAAGACAAACGCTTAGGATCGTCACGTCTTTTGACGAGCCCGAAGAATACCAAAGCCAGCACGACGGCAGCCGCGTAGTGAAAGCCTTCCTGGTACGAAGTGGGGAGATACAGGATGAGCGGTGGATACAATGCAAATGCCAGACATACGGCCACGGCCTCTCCCAGCTTGGGGCGCGCCAGCCAAACATACCCCGCGAGGGCGACGGTCAGCAACGTAAGGTGCATGACTGGAATGGCCGCAAAACCCAGCCAAGGCATGAGCCGGTAGAACAACCCCTCGACTATGACGATGCCGATGCCATGGGGGCCGAATCCTTTGAGCGGTGACAAGAGCTCGTTCACTCCGTAATATCCGCCGTGCATGCCCTTCAAGGCGAAAGTGGTCATCTCGTGCCAGTAGGCGAACTGGTCACCGTCATAGTAGGGCATATACTGAAGGATATTCGCGCCGAAACTCAGGAAGATAAATCCAAGAGTCAAGGCCGCAGGCAAGACAGGGAGCGCCCCTCTAACTGCAATCGACGCTAGGCCGTACAGAGAGTTCCTGATTTGGGGAAGACGATTCGCCGACGTGGCGACAGGGACTTGTTGGAATGCCATATGTGAACCTAGGCCATCCTGGGGTTCGCAAGGGTTTCCAGAATATACTCTCGTCCCATGCGGTGGGGGAAGCTCTGGGCGGTCATGGTGGATAACCGGCTGAACAGGGCGTTGTACTGGCCGGGCTGGCCAACATAATGCCCTTGGCCCTTCTCCCGGGCTGGCATGCCGAAGCAGTTAAACGCGTTTCGCAGCCAGAAGGCGTCGGCCAACAGGACGCGGGCTCCCATACCCACCAGGCGGATAGCCAAGCTAGAGCCGAGGAAACCCAGGCCTCCCAGGATCAGGATGTTTGTTCCCTGAAACGCATTGGCTCTGGCCTGCCAAAAATCCGTAGTCATAAGGATATATCGCCTTCGCTCGAGGAATCTCGGTAAAAAATGCACCGGAAGCGCCAGCCACGGCAGGAAAATACAGCGTGGAAGGATTCGTCCGGCAGTGTCCCTCCAGCGGCGGACACGTTCGATGTGACCGTCCGTCAGGCTTGGCGCTCCTTTTCATCTACCGCAAAGCCGTCGGGGAGTCTAGGGTGGAATATCCCGGCGGGATTGGCCGTATCCCCCTTAAACGCCTTCGGCAAGGCCGGTCTACTGTTACACGCCCAGGCAATTACCAGCGTCGACTTGGCCGCGCTTTCCTGCTAGCTGGCTGCGCAAACACCTACAGGACCAGCAGTATGCCCAACCCCCTATGCGACGCCATTTCCTCCTTCATCGTCATGGATATCCTGGAACGGGCCTGCGCCCTTGAGCGCCAGGGCAAGCACGTGATTCACCTCCAGATCGGCGAGCCGGATTTCGACGCGCCGCAGCCGGTGCAAGAGGCGGCCATCAAGGCCATTCGCGACGGCAAGACCCACTACACACACTCCCTGGGCATCATTTCGCTTCGAGAGGCCATCTGCGCGTGGTATCAGCGCCAGCATGGGGTCGAGGTCCACCCGGACCGGGTGCTGGTCACCTCGGGCACCTCTCCGGCCATGCTGCTCACCTTTTCGGCGCTCATACACCCCGGCGATACGGTGCTCCTGGCGGACCCCCACTACGCCTGCTACCCCAACTTCGTCACCTTTGCCGGAGGCCGCGTAGCCCGCGCCGCCACCCGCGAGGCCGACGGCTTCCAGTTCACCCCCGTAACCATCGCGCCAGGGCTGGCCCAGTCGCCACGGGCGGTGGTGCTCAATTCGCCCTCCAACCCTGCGGGCACGGTGATGCCGCGCGCCCATCTGGAGGCCATCTGCGGCCTGGGCACGACGGTGGTTTCCGATGAGATCTACCACGGGCTGGTCTACGAAGGGCGGGCGGACTGCGCCCTGGAATTCACGGACAACTGCTTCGTCTTAAACGGCTTCTCCAAGCTCTGGGCCATGACCGGCTGGCGGCTGGGCTGGGTGATCGCGCCGCAAAAATACATGGCCCCCATGCAGCGTTTGCAGCAGAACCTCTTTATCAGCGCGGGCAGCGTGGCCCAATGGGCGGGCATCGCGGCGCTGACCGAGTGCGACGAGCAGGTCGCCGCCATGGTAGCCGAGTACGCCAGACGCAGGACGTTCATGATAAAGGGATTGAAGCGCCTGGGCTTTGGCGTGGCCGTGGAACCCACCGGGGCCTTCTACGTGCTGGCCAACTGCCGCACTCCCCAACTGCAAGGGCTGGGAGCCCTGGCAGGCGACAGCCTGGCTCTGGCCCGCGACATCCTGGAAAACGCCCTGGTGGGCGTGACGCCGGGCATCGACTTCGGCCCTGGCGCAGAGGGCTATTTGCGCTTCAGCTACGCAAATTCCCTTGAGAACATCGAAGAGGGACTGGCGCGACTGGAGAACTATCTGACCCAGCGCGCCTAGCTGCGCGCCCTGCCCTACCTCACCGACACGGCGAATTCCAGGAGGGGCTGATTACGGCGGTTCCAAGCTCCAGATTACTCTGCCAAGGTCGCCTGCCAGGCAAAGGCCGCAGCGCCCCACAGTCCGGCGGATTCGTCGTGCACGGCGCGCACCCCGATAGACTCCAAAAGCGCGCTGTGGGTGGCGGAGAAACGAAACTCCTCCCGGAAGGCCGGGTGGGCCAGCAGCAGCGGATTTCTGGCCGCAACGCCCCCGGAGACATACAGGCCGCCCAGGGCCAGCACCTCAAGGACAAAGTCGCGGCAGGCCCTACCATAAAAACGGGCGAACCAGTCGGCCACCGGGCACTCAAGCGTGAGAGCCGCCGCCGCCTCGGCCGGGGAAACCCGCTCTCCGGTATGGAAGGCGTGGAGCAGCGAAAGGCCCAGCCCGGAAACCACTGTCTCCCACCGGGGATAGGGTTCCGCCGTCGCCTCCATGGCGAAACGCTGGAAATCGAATTCATCGCGCCCCAGAAAGGGAAACGCGGCGTGCCCGCCTTCCGAGGCTCCCACCAGATAGCCGCCCCGACCGTCCGGGATCAGCGCGGCCTTGCCCAGGCCGGTTCCCGCGCCGATGACGGCTTGGGTGCGGCTGGGGTCCATGTCGCCCGGCAGCACCTGGAAGGACTTGCTGGGACCAAACATCCGGCAACCGTGGGCCTGGGCCGTGAAATCGTTGATGAGCAAGCTGCCCGCAGGGAGCATGTCCGTGGGCAGGGCGTCAAGATTGATGCTGTAAGGGATATTGGGCGGGCGGCAGAAACGTCCGCGCTCCACGGGTCCGGCGATGGCCAGCACCGCAGCCAGCGCGCGGGCGGCAAACCCGGTGGGCAGCGCGTCCAGCAGGCCGGGGAAATCCGCAAAGCCTGCCGTGGGCAGTGTGACATGTTCCAGAAGTTCCAGCCTGTCAGGCCCGTGGGGCCGGTTGGCATCAGAGCTTTCCGGCTGACCCGACTGGAGGGGCATCCCCGGCCCGTCAGGGGTATTGCCGCCCTGCCGCACCGCAAAAAGGGCGAAACGGGCGTTGGTGCCGCCGATATCCGCAGCCAGAATGCGTGATTTCTTTGTGAGCATCCCTGTTTCTAGGCTGCTCGAGAGCGCTTGTCAAAAGCTGTTGGGTGGACGCTGACGCCGTATACGCCAGTGCCCATGCAGTACAGGCTGCTGCCCCACGAACTTACACGCCCAGGCATCTTGGCACCCACGGCGCTCATCCGTTTCGCATCATATCCTTCACCCATTCTTCATCTCTGTCTCTGGATTCCGACTTCGGCAGCTTTTTGAGACTCTCCAGCAACAGGATGCAGAGGTCCTTGTCTTTGGCCACGTCATACGATTTTTCAAATGTCATTTGGTGCAACACGGCAATGCCCTGGATTATGGCAAGTTCATCTTGAGAGTTCTGGAGTATGCTTCGCAAATACGTTACAGCTTTCTCACCATTTTTCGCAAACGATACACGTAGCCGTTGTGTTGTGGGCTGCCATGCCTGTTCTCCGCTGAGGATCAAGCCAAACTGAGTTTCAATGTTAAATGAAATGTACGCCATTAAAGGTGGCGGCCCAGGTCACAGTAATGCCCTTGGACCGCCGCCATATTCGTGTGGGGAATTTCCTGAAAACATTCCGATGGCCCCCTTCATGGAATGCCAACATTTCACCAATTCAATTATGTTTACTGTGGCAAATCTTCTGCCCTAACAGCCTCCTTTTCGTATATACTCTTAGTGTAGCCTTCGGTACCAGCATCCCAGATATATCCTGCTCTGGTCATGCCATTCTGTAACTGCTGAACATGTTGCACCTCGTTGGCAAGAAAATCGACCCATGATGGATCGCTTTGATCATATTTAATAGGATTTCCTCATTTATCTCGCGTCGTTTGAATGTAAACATGATTTTCCTGAGTCATACCATTCATATCTTTTGGCACGTAGAATGGCTTGTCGCGCTCATCCTCATGAACCCTGATTTGGTTCAAGTCCACCGTTCCCGCGATGTCGTACTCTTCCCTGAGCCATTTCTTCTCCTCTTCCGTCAGCAACCTCGAATTCTTCATCCGCAAACTCTCCGGGTCCGGGGTGCGGGTCAAGGCCTGGGTTCCGCCTGAAGAGGGGTCGGATTCGCCGTAGGTGTTGTTGCGCGAGTCTGCCTCCCTGGCTTGGCGTCTGGCCAGGGCTTGCGGGTCGTTGAGCAGCGGCATTTCCCCCTTGGGGCCAAGCCCCGACATGATGCCCAACGTCGCCGGAGGTTGCGCGGTCCCGCCATCCGAGTCTGTTCCGGTCCCTCCGATCTGGGCGTTCAGTTTGGTCACGGCAAAATCACCCGCTTGGTCGCCGTTACGCTCTATGTGGTCTCTGTACCGGGGGAGGATGGCCTTCTGTGTGTCAGTGAGTTGCGGCAGGCCTGTATCGATTGTAGGCGTTCCGCCCGTACTCTGCGCAGGGGCGAAGCCCGTCGAATCGCTTCCGGCGCTCTGGACGGTGGGGAAGGTGGATGGTCCGTTTTCAATCTGCATGGAAGTGCTCCTGTGTTTGTGGGTTGATTAACCAGCGAGGATGTCGCCGAAGCCGCTGAGTTCCAGGTATTTGAGCAGGTCGCCGTTCTGGGCCTTGCCGCTCTTCACTTTGCGCTTGAGGGCTGTGAGTTCAGCCTGGCGGGTCAGTTCTTTGCGGTGGTGGGAGTCCTCGACGTGCTCGGCCAGGGTTCGCGCGTGTTTGTAGTGGCGCATGAAGCCGTTGGGAGAGGTGTCCATTTCCCTGGCCATGTCACGGGCCGCCTGAAGCGGCAGGTCATGGAGCAGGAATTCCAGGATGCGCATGGTGCGCTCAAACAGCGGATCAGTGTGGCACAGCACGGCCAATTTGCACTGCCGGACGACCGTCCGGTTGTGGCGCTCCATGCGCTGATGCGCCGATTCGGGCCGCCAATACTCGTTGCGTTCATGCTCCCCGCCCGCCAGACCAACTCCGCCCAAGAGGGAGCGCGTGGGCGCTTCCAGCAGAACGTCCGTCTGGTCGATGCTCGGTGAGCGGTGGTTATGGCCATGGAGGTGGGCCATGAGGAGATGATCGCCCAGCATGGGGGCGGTCACGGCGTCGAAGGACGGGAAGGGTAGGCGGTTGGGGTGTTTGCGGTGTCTGGCCGCCCGTGCGGCAAACCAACTGGTGTCCGGTTCTGTCTCCTGAGAAAAGGCGTAAGGCATGGATGTTCTTCTGCAAGGGTTTTGCCCGGTTGGCCGGGCCGATAACCATGCAGTGTATGCAGGAGTAAATTTCTTGCACCCCATATAGGGCTATGTGGGAAGAAAGTGAAATATTCTTCCCATTGCTTTCAAGGAGAAGCCATAAACGGCTTTCCAAACGCCCCGCTTGCCCTCAGCGCCAATATCTGGAAGATTGGCCTCCATCATCCATGACCCGGAGGCACCATGCGGCACCGCGTTCACATCCTCTCCCTCATTCTTGGCCTCACCATCCTGGCCGGAACCGGCCGGGCCGCTACCGTCAACTTCAAGGAGCTGATCCCCATTCTGGCGGCCGTCAAAATCAGCGGCTGGACCGCCGGTGTTCCTGCGGGCCAGACGGTCACCTCCCCCTTCGAGGCCAGCGAAGCCAGTGTGGAGTTCACCCAGGGCGATAAGCGGCTGGAAGTGGCCATTCTCGACGGCGGCCCCCAGATGGGTGCGGCCCTGGCTTCCATCGGGCAGGTGGCGCTGGAGAGCACGGAGATATCCATCAAGCCCGTGGAGGTTCAGGGATGCAAGGGCTCCATGAACATCTCCAAAACCGATAATGAGGGAGATCTACTGCTGGCAGTGGGAGCCAAGCTGGTGGTTTCCCTGCATCTTTCCGGCTCAACCGACGCAGAGATTCTCAAGGCCGCAGCCGGACAGCTGGACCTGGCCAAACTGGCCACGTTAGCGAAATGACCGACGATATCCTGAATTTCTTCCAGATTGACCATGGCCTGGCCTGCGCGGGACAGCCCAAGGCCGAGGAATTTCAACTGCTGGCGGACGAAGGCTACCGGGCGGTGATCAATCTGGCCACAGAGGCCTCCACCGGCCATCTGCCTGACGAACCGGCCCTGTGCGCCGCCTGCAGCCTGGAGTTCACCTGGCTGCCCGTGGCCTGGGACGCACCCACGCCTGCGGATTTCCAGGCCTTTGCCCAGTGGCTGGCCGCCAGACGCAAGCGCGAGGTAAAAACCCTGGTCCACTGCGCCAAGAACTGGCGGGCGTCGTTGTTCGTCTTTCTCTTCAGGGTGCTTGAGGAGCAGGCCGACCCGGCCCGAGCCTGGGAGGACGTACTGGAGGTATGGGAGCCGGACGGCGTGTGGCTGGAGTTCGCCCGTACGATTCTGGCATCTGGAACGGACAGAGGCTTTGTACCGCCCGTCTGACTCTCGCGCAAAAATCACTGAAATTATAGGGGATTCCAAAGGGCCACTGGCCCTTTGGCCGCCGGAGGCACCTCTTCTCTTACCCGCTCCTCCTGCACCCCATGTTCCAACGCGTTCACAGCGCGCCGCTACTCTTCCTCCCCCTCCTTGGGCAGTGGCAGATATTCCACCTCCACCTTCAGGGGTTTGCCGTCCTTGATGTGCACGTCCTGTTGCGGGAAGGGGAATTCGATGCCGTTTTGGGTGAACAGTTCCCAGATAGCCAGTTGCACCGCGCTGGACACCCTGGCCACGCCTTTTTCAGGGTGGGTTATCCACACCCGCAGTTCCAGGTTGAGGCCATTTTCGCCAAACCCCATGAGCAGCGCGTTGGGCTTTGGCGCGGGCAGCACGCGGTCCTTGCCCTCGGCGGCCTTGCGCATGAGCTCCATAGCTAGGTTCAGGTCCGTTCCGTAGGCCACTCCCACGGGAATCTTCAGACGCACCCCCGGCCCGCTGAAGGACCAGTTGACCACCCGCTCGCCGATGAGTTCGTCATTGGGGATGAGGATAGCCTTGCCGTCCCTGGTGTGCATGGAGGCGTAGCGGGCGTTCATGCCTTCGATCCAGCCGTAGACGCCGCCGATCTCAATGACGTCTCCGGGCTTGATGGAATTGTCGAGCAGCAGGATCACCCCGCTCACCAGATTGGAGACCACCTTCTGCAGGCCGAAGCCTAACCCCAGTCCTACGGCCCCGCCGAAGACCGTGAGCATCTGTAGATTGATGCCCACCAGATCGAGAGCCGCGACAAAGGCCACAATGTACAACCCCGTGCGGGTAAGCTTGACGATGAGCACCCGCACACGGCTGTTGACCTCACCCAGACGCGAAAGCCCGACATCCACAAGGGATGAGAGCTTGTTGATAAGGGGAAGCATCACCGCCAGGAGGATCATGGCCTTGCAGATTTCCAGCATGGAAACCCGCTCGTTGTCGAAGGAAAGGGCCACACCGTCCAGGTAGGAGATGAGTGAATCCAATATGCCCAGCACCTCCAGGCCGAACAGGCACACCACCACGCCCATCACCGGCTTGGTCCATCCCGGCGGCAGCAGCAGAGCCGTGAAGAACTGGATGACCAGCCAGGCCTCGGCAATGGCCTTGCCCAGCTCCAACACCTCCAACGGCCAGCCACTTCTGCGGGCGACATTGATGAAAATCATGAGGAACAGCAAACTGATCAACGGCACCAGCACGGCCTGAAGAGCACGCTCCAGCCACTCCTTGACGACCGGCCGCCCCTCCATGGACCGGACCAGCGTGGATCGCAGCAAATGGGTGCCCAAGAAGCCCAGACCAACGGCGACCAGACAGGCCAGACCCTGCTGCAGTCCGGCCATGTGCAGCACATGGACCGAAAGCCACTCCCCCATGCTGGCGGAACCCTTGACCATATCCTGTAAAGCAACACTCCCGCTCATCATTGCTCCTCTTTCAAGACCCTCTCCAGAGGTGGCTCAGGCACCTGCCCCGAGGGTTGCTCCTACAGTTGCCCGGAAGGCAGTTTCAGGGCCAGAGTCAGCCCGTCGCCCACCGGGGTCAGGGACACCCGCACCCGGCAGTCGCCGCGCAGCCTGGCGTTGAAGGCCCGGATGGCCAGGGTGTCGTCATCCATGAACTCGGGGTCGATCACCCGACCGTACCACAGGGTGTTGTCCACGGCCAAAAGCCCGCCTGGACGCACCAGCTTCAGGCAGCGTTCGAAATAGTTTTCGTAGTTCACCTTGTCGGCGTCGATGAAGGCGAAGTCGTATTCGCCCGCCCTGCCCTCGGCCAACAGCGCGTCCAGAGTTTCCACGGCCGGGGCCAGCCGCAGATCCACCTTGTGGGCAAGCCCGGCCTCGCCAAGATACCGCATGGCGATATCTGTCCACTCGCGGCTCATGTCGCAGGCCACTATGGTGCCGTCCTCTGGCAGGGCCATGGCCGTGCACAGGGTGGAATAGCCCGTGAACACCCCCACTTCGATGGTCTTCCTGGCCTGCATCAGTTGCAGCAGCACCATCATGAACCCGCCCTGGGGCCAGCCGAGGCGCATGGTGGCGCGGGGCAGCTGGTCGGTTTCCGCGGCCAGACGACGCAGGATGTCCGGCTCGTCGGGGTTCATGTAAAACAGGTAATCCTGAAGCTGCTGGGTGAAGCACAGCGCCTTGGTGGTCATGATGGTCCTCGCTTATGCGTTGGCCTTTCGGCTTGACAGGGTGCGGGCTGTGCGTTTTGTAGCAGCTTGCTTTACCGGAAGGAACACCCATGGAACACCTGAGCGGATTTTTCTTCACCGGCGCGGCGCTGGGGCTGGCCTCCGGCCTGACCCCAGGGCCGCTCCAACTGCTGATCCTGGCGCAGACCATGGCCCACGGCCCGCGCGAAGGCTCCAAGGTGGCCATGGCTCCGCTGCTGACCGACGTGCCGGTGATGCTGGCTTGCCTGCTGGCTCTCACTCAGGTTGCGGACCTGGGCTGGTTCATGGGGCTGATCTCCATCGCCGGAGGATGCGTGGTGCTGCGCTTCGGCTGGGGATGCGTTACCAGCGGCCCCGTGGACACGCTGGCACCCTCCGGCCCGGCTGGGTCATGGCGCAAGGGCGTGGCCACCAATGCGCTTAACCCCAAGATGATCCTGTTCTGGGCCACCGTGGGCGCGCCCACCCTGCTCGCAGCCATCCGCAACGGCTGGACGTCCGCCGCCGCGTTCCTGCTGGCCTTCTACGCGGGGCTGGTGGGCGTTTCCATTTCCCTGGCCTGGCTCTCCGCCAGGTTCACGGCTTTTCTCTCCGGCACCGGCTACGTCTGGGTGATGCGCGGGCTGGGATCAGCCCTGCTGGCCCTGGCCGTGGGGATGATCTGGGACGGGGTGGGGAGGTTTTAGGGCTCCTGCCGCTTGCAAACTCCAGCCGCCCCCCTTGCCCCCTTACCCGGCCAAGGCTACACTCCACCTTCGAATACGCCAGCAGAGGTCAACCATGCCAGAATTCAAGCCGTTTACCGTGGGACTCATTCAGATGGCTCCGGCGGATACGCCCGAGCTTTCCATAGAAAAGGCCGCCCAGCTGTGCGCAGATGCCGCTGCAAAGGGCGCGCGCCTCATCTGCCTGCCGGAGCTTTTCGCCACGCCCTATTTCTGCCAGACCGAAGACCACGCCTTTTTCGGATTGGCCGAGCCCATCCCCGGCCCCACCACCGAGCGCCTTGCCGCAGTGGCCGCCGCAAAGAACATCACCATCGTCGCGCCCTTCTTTGAGCGCCGC
The DNA here is from genome assembly GCA_038248065.1 of Desulfovibrionales bacterium. Taxonomy (GTDB): domain Bacteria; phylum Desulfobacterota; class Desulfovibrionia; order Desulfovibrionales; family Desulfovibrionaceae; genus Fundidesulfovibrio. The sequence goes on from JBBRUD010000056.1 coordinate 25,308, forward strand.
GCGCCGGGGCTCTACCACAACACCGTGGCCGTGCTCGCGCCCAAAGGCTCTCTTGGCATCTACCGCAAGATGCACATCCCCGACGACCCGCTCTTCTACGAGAAGTTCTATTTCACCCCCGGCGACCTGGGGTTCAAACGCTTCGACACCCCCGTCGGCCCCATCGGCACCCTCATCTGCTGGGACCAGTGGTACCCCGAAGCCGCCCGGCTGACCGCCCTGCGCGGCAGCAACATCCTCTTCTACCCCACGGCCATCGGCTGGCACCCTTCCGAAAAGGTCCAGCACGGCACAGAACAACGCGACGCCTGGATGACCATCCAACGCTCCCACGCCATCGCCAACGGCTGCTTCGTGGCCGCGGTGAACCGCGTGGGCCGCGAGGTGCCCGAATCCGGCGGTGACGGCATCGAATTCTGGGGATCGAGCTTCCTGGCCGGGCCTATGGGCAAAATTCTCATCCAAGGCTCTGTGGGCAAGGAAGAAATCCTGCTGGCCGAAGTGGACCCCGACCTCGTCGACGTCACCCGCACCCATTGGCCATTTTTGCGCGACAGGCGCATTGACGCGTATGGGGACATTGAGAAGAGATATTTGGATTAAGAGAAGATAAGAGAAGACTGGGGGAAACCCCTTTTTGTGAACAAAAAGGGGTTTCCCCCAGACCCCCTTCCCCAAAAACACTTTTTATTCCGCTTCGCGTCGTGTGTGATCATACAGACGGCGCGAAGCTAAAAGGGGGGTCCGGGGGGCCATTGGCCCCCCGGCCGCCGGAGGCTCCTACGCATGTCCGTTTCGCCCTCGTACCGTCTCCCTGCCGAGTGGGAGCCTCACGCGGCCACTTGGCTGGCCTGGCCCAAGAACAGCAACGACTGGCCGGGAAAGTTCTGTCCCATAGGCTGGGTGTACGGCGAGATCGTGCGGAAAATCGCGCCCTATGAAAAAGTGCGCATCATCGTGGACAACGCCAAGGGCGAGGCCAATGCCCGACGGGTGCTCAAGAAAGTTGGCGTGGACAGCGGGCAGGTGCATTTCTACCACCTGCCCACCAATCGCGGCTGGACCAGGGACATGCTGCCTGCCTTTGTGCTGCGGGAGGAAGCGGCTGGAGGGGTGGAGGCTGTGAAGGCGGCCCAAAAGGTGACCGCGGTGCGCTTTGGGTTCAACGGCTGGGCCAAGTACGGGGACCATGAACTGGACGGCGCTGTTGCTGTGGGTGTGGCCCAGGCATTGAAAATGGATGTGCGCGAAGCTGTATCAGGTGGCAAGCGTCTTATTCTGGAGGGCGGGGGCATCGATTGCAACGGGCAGGGCGTGCTGCTGACCACCGAGGAATGTTTTTTGGACCCCATCACCCAGACGCGCAATCCAGGGCTGACGGCCAGGGAGTATGAGCAGGTGTTTGCAGACTCTCTGGGCATCACCCAGACCATTTGGCTCGGTCAGGGCATCGCAGGCGACGACACCCACGGCCATGTGGACGATCTGTGCCGCTTCGTGAGCCCGGATACCGTGGTGCTCTGCCGCGAAGACGACCCAACGGATGCCAATTACCGGGTGTTGGCGGAGAACCGCGAGCGGTTGGAGGGCGTGCGGCTGACGTCCGGCGGCACGCTTTCGGTGATCGACCTGCCCATGCCGGAGCCGCTCTTCTTTGAAGGCGTGCGGGTTCCGGCCAGCTACGCCAATTTCTACATCTGCAACGGCGCGGTGCTTATGCCCACCTTCAACGACGCAGCCGACCGCCGCGCCCTGGGCATTCTGGCCGAGTGCTTCCCGAACCGGGCCGTCGTGGGCATCCACGCCGTGGATCTGGTCTGGGGATTCGGCACCCTGCACTGCCTGACCCACGAACAACCCTCCGCCCGCCGCAGCCAGGAGTAATAAGGGGGCGCTGCACTGCGTTCGAAACGGGCTGCTACGCCTCTTCAAGGCTAGCTTCCGTATTCCCCCTTAACCCCCGCCGAGGGGGCAGCGCCCCCCCGACCCCCGCGATATGGCGCGCGCCCACGCGAAGCTACATGGGGGGTTCGGCTTACTCCCCCTTTGCCTCGAAGAGGCTTAGGGGGAGTTATGTTCCGTAGGAAGGGCCATTGGCCCCCCGGTTGCCGGAGGCGCTTCTTCTTCTGAGCAAAAAAGAACGGCCGGGACTTTCGTCCCGGCCGTATGGCGTTATCCGGCAGTTACCCGCTTAGAATCTGTACTGCAGACCGAAGGCAACCTTCCAAGCATCACCGCTATTGGCCTGAT
>JBBRUD010000057.1:0-27433 GCA_038248065.1 Desulfovibrionales bacterium
CACGGGATCGAGGAATCTCATCCCAGGCCAAGTACATTGTCCCTTGCTGATCGCATTGCCGTCCAAGTCCCATCGGATCACCTCCGCTCACGCGTTGGACGAATTATCGGTCAGAATGGGGAGATTTTCAACACGCTGTTAGGGGGCGTTATCTTATGTAGGGAGGCGAGGAGTCCAGAAGGGATGCATCCTTTTGTTATGCGTCCGGGTGCTTCACCGCATGCACCAACGGCACCACCTTCAAATCAAAGGCCGCGATGGAATAGAGCACCGGCACCATGAGCAGGGTGACGAAGGTGGCCACCATGAGGCCACCGATCTGGGCGTAGCACATGGGCTCCCAAAGGGGGCCGCCGTGGGCGGCAAGAGGGAACAACGCCGTTACCGTGGCTCCCACGGTGATCATCACCGGCCGAAGCCGCAGCAGCCCGGCGTCCAGGATGGCCTGGCGCAGGGGTTCCCCCGCCTCCAGCTTTTCTTCGATACAGTCAAACAGCACAATGATGTGGCTGACGATGACCCCTATGAGGCTGGCCACGCCCAGAAAAGCCATGAAGCCGAAGGGCGAACCCATGACGGCCAGACAGGCCAGCGCCCCGGCCACGCCGTAGGGGATGGCCCCAAAAACGATGAACGGTTTCACCGCGCTGCGGAATTGGATCAGCAAAGCCAGGTAAATCATGGCCACCGATGCGGCCATCACCATGGCCAACTCGGCAAATCCCTTCACCTGCTCCTCGTATTCGCCGCCAATCTCCATCCGATAGCCCGGCGGAAGCTCCGCACGCAGGGTCTCCAGGGCCGGAAGCACCACGGCGGTAACTTCAGATGGCAACACCCCGGCCACGGTGAAACTGGAGACGGTGATGGTGCGGAAGTGGTTACGCCGGACGATTTTTTCCGTCACCGGCCCGAAGCTGATATCGGCCACCTGGGCCAGAGGCACCTTGTGGTCCGATGACTGGGGATAGACATACAGGTTGGACAGGTCCGACAAGCCGGAGCGCTCCTCGGCACGCAGGCGCAGCTCCACCGGTATGGTCAGGCGACCTTCGCGCAGGCTGGAGACCGTCTGGCCGCTGATGGCCAGAGCCGTTGACCTGGAGACGTCCTGGTTGGTCACCCCAGCCAGATTGGCCTTGTCGGGATCGATGGCCAGGCGGGCGGTGAAACTCTGGCTTCCCCAGTTGTCGCGTACCCGTTCAGTGGTGTCGAGGGCCGTGAACAGGGCCTTCACCCGCCCGGCCAGGGAGCGCAGGGTAGCCTCGTCCTCGCCGGAGAGGCGTACCTGGAGCGGAATGCCGATGGGCGGTCCGCTCTCCAGGCGGCGCACGTCCAGCCGCGCGCCGGGCACGCTGCGGGAGAGCGCCTCTTGCAGCATGGGGCACAGGAGGCCGGTGATGTGGTTATCGCTCACCTGCACCAGAATTTGGGCGTAGTTGGGCTGCCGGAGTTCCGGGGTGATGGAAAACCAGAAGCGCGGCCCGCTGGCACCTACGAAGGAGGTCAACGAGACAAGGGGCTGGCTGTATTCCGGGTGGTCCTTGGCGAAGCGCTCCACCACCGTGTGGATCACCGCCTCAGCCGTTGCGGCGGTCTCAGCCGTGCGGGTGGCCGGGGCGTCTTCGGGCAACCAGACATCCACATAGGAAAGATATGACAGGTCGATGGGGAAGAACATGGGCTTAAGCAGCTTGCCGCAGCCCAGGCCGCCCACCACCAGCACCAGGGAAGCCGCCAGAGCCTTGAGGCGGTTTTCGATGAGCCACTCGCCCAGCCGGTAATACAGGCGGGCGAACCGGCCGCGCTGCCCGTCCCCAAGCTTCCCTGCCTGCAGCAGGTAATAGCCCAGTAGCGGGATGAAGGTCATGGAGACCACCCGTGAGGCAATCAGCGAACAGGTGACCACCACAGGCAGGCTGAAGAGAAAGCGCCCTTTGTCGCCGGAGAGCATCAGAAACGGCAGGTAGGCCACAATGTTGGTGATGGTGGCGTAGAGTATGGCCTTGGCCAGACGGGTCGGCCCCATCCAGGCCGCCCGGCTCCGGGGGATTCCGGCGGCCAGTTCGCGCTTGATGGCGTCGCCCGCCACGACCGGATCGTCCACCAGCAGCCCGAGAGCGATGATGAGCGAGGCAATGGAAATCTGTTGCAGGTCGATTCCCAAAGTGTGCATCATGCCGAAGGTCATGGCCAGGGTGACGGGAATGGAAAGGGCCATGAGCATGGCCGAACGCCACTCCCTAAACCCCACAAAGGCCACCAGCACCACCAGGAGCACGGCCTCGTACAGGCTGTTCATGAACAGATTGACCGATTCGCGCACCTGCCGGGGTTGATCGGAAGTACTCGATATCACGATATCTTCCGGCAGGCGCTGGCTCAGGCCTTCCAGGGCTGTAGCCACAGCAGTCGAAAACCGCCCGATCTGTTCGCCCGTGCGCATGGTCACTGCCAGGGTTATGGCCCGGCCACGGTTCCACTGCCCGTCCGCGGTCCTGAAAGTATGAAAATTGAGCTGCACCGGCGGATTTTCATATCCCCGCTCCATATCCACCAGATCGCGCAGAGGCAGATTCCTGGCGATAAGCGTCGCGCCCAGTTCCTGCTCGGTAGCGTATTCGCCCGAGGGGTCCACCACCACGTTGCGGCCGCCGAATTCGGCCACGCCGCCCATGGGCACGATGTTGCGCCCGGTCAGGGCCTCTTTGATACGCCAGGGCTGCACGCCGTAGGAAGCCAGCCGCTCCTGGGAATAGCTCAGGTGCTCCACTTCGGGCATCACCCCCCAGCGGGTCACCCTGGAGACTTCGAACACTCCGAGCAAGGTCCGCGAAATGGTGTCGGTGAAGGCCTCAAGATCCCGGTAGCCGTATTTGTCGCCAGGAGCCGCCGCCAGTTTCGGGCCAATTTCCGAAGGATCGGCCACCACCACGGGCGGCCAGACGTCGGGATGGAATTCCATGACGCGCAGCTGGTCGTCAGCGAAATTCAGGAGCATGTCGGTAAACGCCTTCGTGTCCATATCCGTGGCCACATCCACCAAGGCCAGACCGGATTCCTGGGCCACCCGCACGTCGACCATTCCAGGGGTGCCAGCCAGAAAACGCTCAAGCAGGGCCAGCTTCCGGCCCACCTGACGGGGCGGAACCTGGTCCGGCACCACCAGCAGCACAGCCAGTCTGCGTCCCACTGCCCCGGCCCGCAGCCGCTCAAGGGCTCCAACTGCCTGTCCGGCCCGCAACGACGTTTCCGCGCTCGTGGCCTTTGGGCTGGCAACCGTGAGCATCAAGGTGGCCGTATCGCCGAAATCCTTCAAAAAGTTGATGGGACCGGCCCCCTCGGGCAAGGTCCCGATGGTCAAGAGCTTCAGATTGATGTCGTCGAACACTTCACCGGTGTTGCCGATCTCGTCGCGAAGTTTGATGGTCAGAATGGCCATGCCCGTGCGCGACGTGGATTCCACACGCTCCACCTTGTCGTTCTCGGCGATGCGCTGCTCAATAGGCCGCGCCAGAAGCTCTTCCACCTTCTCCGCACGCATGCCCGGCCAGGCGCACATCACCGCAGCCACCCGCACGGGAATGTTGGGGTCCTTGCGCTGGGGCATCTGCCTGTAGCTGAACACGCCCCAGGCCAGCACCGCCACAAGCAATACCCAGGAGACGTGGCGGTTCTCCACGAAGTACCGGGCGATATTACGTTTTTCGTTGTCCATTATGCGATGAGCCTCCGGCGGGCAGGGGGAGCGCCGCTCCCCCTGCACCCCCTCGCTGGGGGAGCAGCGCTCCCCCAGACCCCCCGAGTATTACACAGGGCGAATGGGATTGTAGTGGACGTATCCCCTATTACGGGGGTCCGGGGGGGCGTTGCCCCCCCGGCGGGGCCTGGGGCAGAGCCCCAGCTTCAGGTTCCTACGGTATCACGTTGACGGCCTGGCCGTCGGCCACCAGGGTGGCACCCCGGATGATCACACGCTCGCCTGGCACCAGTCCGGCGCTTACGGCCACCATGTTGCCGGCCATGCCTTCCACGGTGATGGGCCGGGCGCTGGCGGTGGTAAGGCCGTCATGCTCGTCTATGACATGGACCAGATACCCCGTGCCGTTTTTGGCGCGCACCACCGATAGCAGGGGCACAGCGGCCAGGGAGGGGGTGCTGGGATCCGGGGCCGGGCGCACCGAAGCGATCATGCCGTCCTTGAGCATCTGGTCCTGGTTGGCGATGGTGAGTTCCACGTCAAAGGTGCGGCTTTTGGGGTCGGCGGAGGGGGAGATGGAAGTCACTGTGCCTGTGACCTCGCGACCGTCCAGAGCGTCAACGCTGACTGTGAGGGTGTTACCAAGCGCTATGTGGGCAAGTTCCTGGCCCGGCAGGCCGAACACGGCCTTGACCGAGCTGAGATCCGCCAGCACGAAAGCCTGACTGCCTGTGCCCCCGGCGACGGCCAGTGAGCCGCGTTCGACATCGCGCCGCAGGATCACCCCGTCCATGGGAGCGGCGAGGCTTGTGTCGCGCAGGTTGATTTCGGCCTGGTCCAGGGCGGAAGCGGCCTGGTCCACCTTGGCCTTGGCCACGTCCAGCCGTTCCTGCACCTTGTCGAATTCACCTTGGGCGATCACCTGGCCGCGCAAGAGGGTGGAGTTTCTTTCCTGATCCTTGCGGGCCTGGACGGCCGAAGCGCGGGCCTCCTCCAGTGCGAAGCGGGCTTGAGCGACCTTGGCCTTGTAGTCGCCGTCGCGCAGGCGGGCCAGAACCTGGCCCTTGGCCACGATGTTGCCCTTATCCACGGTAACGGGCTTGCCGTCCGGGCCGGGAAGGGTAAGCAGGTACTCCACATAGCCAGGCACCTTGAACGCCAGATTCACCTGCTCGCGGGGGGCCAGCACGGCGGAATAGCGCGCCCCCGTGGACAAACGCCCCTGACCGGACTGCACGGCGGCTACGGCCCTGGCCGTCACCGGCAGCGGGGCCTTGTCGGCACGGTGCTCCGAGGCGCAGGCAACCAGGAGCAACAGCACGGCAAGAAGGATATACAGACGCTTCATGACTGCCTCCCTAGGGATTCCCGGATGGCGTTCAAGCCGCCCATGGAAAAGACGTAAATAAACTCGGCCAGGCGGCGTACGTCATCCGGGTGGTACGTTTTGTCGGGATAGATGCGGGTGATGATTTCCTGGTTCTGGGCATGAAAGAGTATCAGCCCCACCACTGCGCCCACGCTGTGCCGCAGGGTTTCCTGGTCGCAGGGGCCGAGGATGGCTCCCAGCACGGTTTCCAGGGTGTCCTTGATGGGGCGCATGAAACGGTCCACCATGCGACCGAATTCGGGCCTGGGGTTGACCACTTCCATCCAGACCAGCTTGCTGAAGCGCGCCAAGGCGGGGTCGTCGGGAAAATCCATGCGCAGAATATTGAAGATGATGCGGCGCAGCATCGCTTCCGGCGGGAGCGCCGGATCGAGCCCTTCATCCATGGGATAGCGCAGATGGCACGTGTGCATCACGTCTTCGAGGACCGCCGCGTGGAGCGCCTCCTTGGAACCGAAGTGATAATTGACAGCGGCGACGTTGGCCCCCGCCCGATTGCAGATGGCTCGAATGGTAGCGCCCTCGAAGCTCTGCTCCAGAAAAACCTGAGCGGCAGCCTGAAGAATGCGGGCGCGTGTGTCGCCGGCAGCGGCGGAAGAGACATCCATGATCAAACCTCGTTTCAAGCACTATTTAAAACAGTGTTTAAATCGTGGTTTGAAAGGTGTCAAGGGGTGGGATGAACCTTGGGATACAAAGTTCATCGCCCCTCCAAGGGAGGAGTAAGCCCACTCGGAGGGCTCTCATCAGCGTTGTTGCGGGAAATCCGGGCCGTCAGCAGCCTAGGCAGGCGCGTCAGACCTCCAGCGCACGGCCAGTCGGCTCAGGATTGCCGTGACCACCAGGGAGAACGCCAGCCGGGCGAAAAGCGTGCCCCAGGCGCTGGCCCCGATGAGGGCCATGAGCAGGGTATCTTCGATAAGGGCGTGGGACAGGCTCATGAGGGAGACCGAGGCGAACACGTCGCGCCGGGAGATGTGCCCGGCCCGTGTTTCATGGATGATGAGGCCGCCGCCGTAGGTCAGCCCCATGGTCATGCCGATGACCGTCACAGTGGCTGCCGTGGGCCCGATGCCCATGATACGCAAGAGGGGCGTGAGCAGGCGCTCCATCAGGCGGGTGAGGCCCAGGGCGTTCAGGACCCGCATCAGCCCCATGAGGCCGAAGATGATGCCGAAGATGGATACCAGATTGCGCGCCTCGCCGACGGCCCAGGTGAGGAGCGACCCATCCTGTGCAGGCGGCTGCCAGAGCATGACTGCGGGCTGTTGCAGGAAAGCGCCCGCTGAAAGCACCCGGTTGAGCAGCCAGGCACAGGCCAATGCTCCGCCCATGCGCAAAAGGTTCTGCCCGAAAAAGCTGACCCCGCACCGCTTGGTGACCTGGCCCTCCACCAGCAGGTTGTGGGCAATAAGCATCATCACCGCCAGCACTGTGGCCTGAGCCTGGGTAAACAGGCCCAACTCCGGCAGCATAACCTGGAACACCACCAGCCCGGAATAGATGTTGGACAGCATGGCCGTGGCCCACACCAGAGAGAGCCCGGCGGGCAAGCCCACCAACTCCATCACCGGCCCAAGCGGCGCGGCAAGCGGGGTGATAAGGTCGAATTCCTTCAGCAGCTTCACCAGGACGATGAGGGGTATCATCACCTTGAACAGAGCCAGGCTGGCGCTCAGAGCGTCCCTGAACAGCCCGGTCACAAAGGCCGTAATCTTCACGAAGTCTTCCTTACACCATGGCCCTGGCGGTCAGAGCCTTGAGGATCTTCTGGCGCAGGAGGGTGCCGTCGATAGGTTTAATAAGAAAATCAGAGATATGGAGTTTCATGGCTTCCACCACCACATGCTTGTCCGGCATGCCGGTGATCATGATAAGGGGGGTCTGGGCGAAGCGGGCATCTTCGCGCATCTTACGGAGGAGATCAAGGCCGTTCAACCCCGGCATCAGCCAGTCGGCAATGACCAGACTGATTGGTTCGGATTCCAGCAACTGCCATGCTTCTTCACCATTTCCGGCCTGATGGATGGCAGCCAGATGCAGGGGTTCGAGAATTCCAGACACGATGTCGCGGATGATGGGCGTGTCGTCCACCACCAGGATATTGGACGCGCTGAGCAATGTTTTCAACTTGGCCAGGGATTCCTGTTCCATGGTTCAGCCCTCCGTGGGGATGGTTGCGGAGGTTTGGGCCGCGCCCGCCGTCAGTCCGCCGTTGCGGATCGCCACGGCGATGGAGGCGGAAAGGCCTTTCAGAATCGGCTCCAGAGTGGCCAGTCCCAGCCGGGCATCGGTGACAAGGCCTTGCATGCACGCGCCCTCCACGTCCTGGGCTGCCCGCTGCAGGGCGTCGGCCGCAATGTTGCCCGCTGCGCCTTTGAGGCTATGGGCCAGAAGCATGGCTCCTTCCAAGTCGTCCGCATCGAGGGCCTCCGCGATACGGGCAGGGGTATCCTGAAAATCCTCAGGGAAACGGGATAAGATGCGGTCCAGCAGGTCTGCCCGACCGTCGTAAAGACTAAACGCCTTGGAAAGATCGATGCCTTCAAGGCCTGAAAGCATGGCGGGCACGCTCACAGGCCGGGAAAAAGCCAACACGGCCCGCGCCCCGGCCTGGTTCCGTGGCTTACGGCGTATCCACCTGCCCAAGACATCGTGCAGGGTCTGACGTGAAACCGGCTTGACCACATAATCGTTCATGCCCGCATCCATGCAGCTCTGCCGGTCGCCGGGAAGGGCCGCTGCGGTCATGGCGATGATGGGCAGAACATCCGGCCCGGCGTACCCCCGGATGAGGCGGGTGGCCTCCAAGCCGTCGAGTTCGGGCATGTGCATGTCCATGAGCACGGCGTCAAAATCCGTTCCCAGAACGGCCATGGCCGCTTCCTTGCCGTTGACGGCCATCACCGCCTCCACGCCGGACAAAGTGAGCATCTCCTGCACCACCCGGCGGTTGAAGACGTTGTCTTCGGCCACCAGCACCAGCGCGCCGGCCAAATCCACGACCTCGGACCCGCTGGGGCCGTGTTGGTCCGGGGCCTGAGCCAGCGTGAGCGGCAGGCTGAAAGAAAAGGTGCTCCCCTTTCCCGGCTCGCTGGTGAAACCCAGCTCTCCGCCCATATGCTGCACCAGCTCGCGGCAAATGGCCAGCCCCAGACCCGTGCCGCCAAATGTTCGCGTGGTGGAGTTGTCGGCTTGGACAAAAGGTTGAAAGATCATCTCCCGCGCATTGGGTTCGATGCCGATGCCCGTATCGCGCACGCTGAAGCATACCCTCTGACCGCACGATTCCACGTCGAGGGACACCGCCCCCCTGGCGGTAAACTTGACTGCATTGCCCACCAGATTGGTCAGCACCTGGCCCAGGCGCAGGCTGTCGCCCATGACCCATTCAGGAAGATCGCCAGCAACGCGGACGGTGAAGAACAGATTCTTGGCCTTGGCCGCGCCGCGAAACAGGCTCTCCACCTCGCCCGCCACTCCAGCCAAGGAAACGGGGGCACTCTCCAGCTCCAGCCTTCCGGCTTCGATTCTGGAGAAATCCAGCACGCCCTCGATGAGGGTCATCAGATGCTGGGAGGCGTTGCGGATATCCACCAGATAGCTGGCCAGCTGCGCGGGGGGCGCGCTCTCAAGGGCCAGTTCGGTAAGCCCCAGCACGGCGTTCATGGGCGTTCTGATCTCGTGACTCATAGTGGCCAGAAAACGGCCCTTGGCCGTGCTCGCCGCCTCAGCTGCCTCTTTGGCCGTCTGGAGCTCAACGGAGATGGCCCGGTTTTCCTGGTCCGAGCGTTCCAGCCCGTCGAGCATGCCGTTAATGCTCGATTCCAGGGCGGATATCTCGTCGGAACCCTCCACCTTCACCCGCAGCGAAAGTTCTTTATTGGCACCGATGGGAGCCACTTCGGTCGAGAGGCGCGAAAGACGCCCCAACACTGTGCGCTCGAGAATGACACCGAAGACCACCGCGAAGAACACCCCCCCAAGCATCAGGATGGCCAAAAAAAGCAGCGTGGCGGTGACGCCTTTGTCGTAGAGTTGCCTGTCCATCACCAGCCGCAGCACGCCCAGCGGCTGGTTTTGCATGTCATGCACCAGGGCCAGCCCTTCGATGTTGCCCCCGGATACGGCGTGAACCGCCACGGGGGCCTGCATGGCCGGAGAGCGCAGGCCACGTTCGATCTGCGACAGGGCAATAGGGGAATCGGAAAGCCCGAGCAGGGTCACATCCAGCAGGGTCAATTCGGCCAGCCGCCTGACTTCATCCGCGTCGAGCAACCTGCCCATGACAAGCACGCCCCTGGCCGGGCCTTTTTCTTCGCTGGTAAGCACAGGCTTGGCCACCACCAGCAACGGCCCTTCCGCAGTTTGCAGCAGCCCCCGCCTGCCTTGGGGCGGGCCGACCATAAGCTCCGGGCCGAAGAAGCCGTTGGCGGCAAACAGGTCCAGATTGGCCTGGGTGACGGGAACTAGCTCTTTCTTCTCCGTATCGTACCCCTGGGAGAACACCACCGAGCCGTTGCTATCCGCCAGGGCCACCACCTCCAGCTTGAGATTGGCGAAGGTGGCCTCTACGAAATTGGTTTTGATGTAGGTCTGGGAAGGTTCTGCCAGATAGGCGTAGGTGTCGTCCCAATTGCCGTAATCCTTGGCTGTGGCCTGAATGCCCTCCAGGGTATTGTCGATGCCGTTCAACACCCTGTCCATGTCGGTACGCACTTGATCGCGCTCCAACTGGGCGAAACGCTCCATCAGGATCTCGCGGGCTGCGGCCAGAAGAAGCCCCAGCACACAGAATGCCGTCAGCAGATAGAGCACAAGGACTTTGCGACGGATGGTCATGGCCTGGTCCCTTTCGCAAGCTGGTCATGCCGGAATACAAAACCGGGGGCTGAAGCCCCCGGTTTTCTTAGCAGAGGCAAGCACGCATAAGGGCTATTTTTTGTCGACCACCATATTGATCAGGCGCACCAGTTGGTGGGTGAATCCGCCTTCGTTGTCGTACCAGATGACCACTTTGAGCATGGTGCCGTCCATGACGGTGGTCAGCAGGCCGTCCACCACGCCGCCATGGGTGTCGCCCACATAGTCGATGGAGACCAAGGGTTCCTCTGTGTAGCCCATGCTGGGGCTGGCTTTGGATTTCAACAGGGCGTTGACTTCTTCGACGGTCACGGCCCGGCCCAGCTCGCAGGTGAGGTCCACGATGGAGCCGTCGGCCGTGGGCTCGCGCACGGCGTAGCCGTCCAGCTTGCCCTTGAGTTCAGGGATGACCGTGGTGACCGCCCGGGCCGCGCCGGTGGTGGTGGGGATGAGGGACAGACAGGCGGCGCGGGCGCGACGGGGGTCCTTGTGGGAGCCGTCGAGAATGCGCTGGCTCATGGTGTAGGAATGTATGGTGGTCATCAGGCCATGCCTGAAGCCGAAGGCGTCGCTCAAGGCCTTGGCCACCGGAGCCAGGCAGTTGGTGGTGCAGGAGGCGGCGGAGATGAGATGATGGTTTTTGGGATCGTAGTCCTGATCGTTGACGCCCATGACGATGGTGCAGTCGGGATTCTTGGCCGGGGCGGAGATGATCACCTTCTGCGCGCCGCAGAGTTTGTGCTCGTGGGCCTTTTCGCGGTCGGTAAATTTACCGGTGGTATCAACCACGATTTCGATGTCGTAATCGCACCACTTCCACTCGCCGGCCCCGAAGCGGGTGACCGGAATCTTTCTGCCGCAGACCACGATGCCGTGCTCGTAGGCCTCCACCGCGCCCGGAAAGGTGCGGTGGATGGAGTCGTATTTCAAGAGTCTGGCCAGCTCATCGTTTCCAGTGCGGGCGTTGATGGCCCCGATTTCCAGCCTGGAATCCTCCGCCAGCAGGCGGGTGAGGTAGCGGCCGATGCGCCCGAATCCGTTAATGCCTATTTTCGTCGCCATTTCCGCCTCCTTGAGTGGGAAGAAGAGAAGACCGGAACGGTACGCCCACAACTGGCAACCATCCGGGCCCTCGTGATATTACGCCTTGCCGGAACACCCGAGCACGTTCTTGATCTTGTGCGCCACCATGTCGCGAACGGCGTCGCGGGCGGGCACAAGATATTGCCGGGGATCGAAATCCTCGGGGTGCTGGGCGAAATGTTTGCGAATCACCGCCGTCATAGCCAGACGGATGTCGGTGTCGATGTTGATTTTGCACACGGCCATGCCTGCGGCCTTACGCAGCATGTCCTCGGGCACGCCCTTGGCGTCGCCCACCTTGCCGCCGTAAGCGTTGGCCATGGCCACGAACTCCTGGGGGACGCTGGATGAGCCGTGCAGCACCAGCGGATAGCCGGGCATGAGCGAACCGATCTTCTCCAGGCGGCCGTAATCAAGCTTGGCTTCGCCGGTGAACTTATACGCGCCGTGGCTGGTGCCGATGGCTATGGCCAGGGAGTCGCAGCCGGAACGCTCCACAAACTCCACGGCCTGGTCGGGATCGGTGTAGATGCTGTGCTCGGAGCTGACTTCGTCTTCAACGCCGGCCAGCCGACCGAGTTCAGCTTCCACCCAGACGCCTTTGGCGTGGGCGCATTCCACAACTTGCTTGGTGAGGGCGATGTTTTCCTCGAAGGGCAGATGCGAGCCGTCGATCATCACCGAAGTGAAGCCCGCGTCCATGACCATCTTGCAGATATCGAAATTCTGTCCGTGGTCGAGATGAAGCACCACAGGCAGGTCGGTATCCATCATGGCCGCTTCCATGAGCTTCATGATGTAATTTTCCCCGGAATATTTGCGGGCCCCGGCTGAAACCTGAAGGATGAGGGGCGAACGCTCCTGCTGTCCAGCGGCGATGATGCCCTGGATGATCTCCATGTTGTTCACATTGAAGGCACCGACGGCATAGCCCCCGGCATAGGCCTTGGCGAACATTTCCTTGGGTGATACCAAAGGCATAGCGCTATCCTCCTTGCGGGTGCGGCGACCCTCTGTGATAACTTCTTGGACAATTCGTGCGGCAAAAGGGGTATTCGGCGGCGAACGAAGGCCTGCCAGGAAAAAAGAAACCCCGATACGCCGGGGATGTAGCCCGGAGGGCGTTTTTTTGTCAATAAAAAGTGGGAGTTCCCTCTCGGACTCCTGGCCTGCACACAACGGTTGACAAGCACTCCCCCCTGAAGCAGACAGAATACACCAGACATCGGCCCAAATGCCCGAAAGGAGATACCATGACCGCACTCAAAGGTTCCAAAACCGAAAAAAATCTGCTCACTGCTTTTGCCGGTGAGTCCCAGGCCCGCAATCGCTACGGATTTTTTGCCAAAGTGGCCAAAAAGGAAGGCTTCGAACACATTTCAGCCATCTTTTTGGAAACGGCGGAACAGGAAAAGGCCCACGCCAGCAGGCTGTTCAAATTTCTGGAAGGCGGCGAGGTGGAAATAACGGCCAGCTTCCCGGCCGGAAAAATTCTTTCCACGCTGGAAAACCTGCGCGCATCAGCCGGAGGCGAAGCCTACGAGTGGGAGGACATGTACCCGACCTTTGCCGCCCAGGCCCGCCAAGAAGGTTTCGAGGAGATCGCCGTGGTCCTGGACAATATCGCCGTGGCCGAACACCGCCATCAGGCGCGGTTCACCGCACTGGCCGATACCCTGGCCGGCGGGGGCACCTTCCGGCGCTCCGAACCGGTGGTCTGGGTATGCCGCAACTGCGGCTGGAACACCGTGGGGCACGAAGCCGTGGAGCGCTGCCCGGCCTGCAACCATCCCAAAGCCTACTTCGAGGTGGATGCCCGGAACTGGTAGCCGGATGACGGTGCGCCCGGAGGCGTCCCGTCCCTTTCCCCTGTGCTACCGACAGCCGGGCTCAAGTGCGCAACCGCTGTTGCCGGGCCGTGCTCTTGCTCATGGCTCGGCGCAGCCCCGCCGCCAACTCGGCAGGGGACGCCGGTTTTACCAGCACGGCGTCGGCCGCCCCTTCGCCGTCGGCGTCCACGGCCTTGCCGGCCAGAAGCACCAAGGCCGCCCCGGCCCGCCGGGCACGGCAGGCGGCCAAAAACGTCCGTCCGTCGATACTGGCCAGTTCCTCGCCGGCCAGGATCACGCAATAGGGCACTGAGGCCCGCTCCACAGCCCGCAAGGCCATGCTCGGACTGCCCATGGCGGTCACCCGGAAGCCCATATCGCGCAACTGGGCTCCCAGGCCGCGCCGGGTGAAGACCTCACCATCCACCAGCAGTACCCGCCCGGAAAAGCGTTCAGCCCCTTCTGCGCCCGGAACGAGCTGGGTCTCGCGGCTGCCGGCCAGGGGCAGGAACACCTCAAAGCAGCTTCCCTGCCCCAGGCCGCTTTCCACCCGCACCCCGCCGCCCATGGACCGCACGATGCCGTGCACGGTGGAAAGCCCCATGCCCGTGCCCTCGCCGGGCTTCTTGGTGGTGAAAAAGGGCGTGAAGATGCGCTCCACAATGGGAGCGGCGATGCCGTGTCCGGTATCGCTCACGCCCAGACAGGCGTACTCCCCTTCCGCGAGGGGCGGGCCGTTGGGCAGGCCCCTCGCGTCCACCTGGACCCTGCTGAAGCTGACGCTCAGGATTCCTCCGGTCTCGCGCATGGCGTGGACGCCGTTTTCCGCCAGATTCATAAATATCTGGAGCAGCTGACTGGAATCGGCCAGCACTTCCAGCGGTGCGTCCTGAACCTCCACCCGGGCCTCCACGTCGGCGGGCAAGGTGGCGCGCATGAACTTCAGAGCCTCCCGGACGATGACGACCAGATCCACACGCTTCGGCCGCACCTCGCCCAACCGGCTGAAGGTGAGCACTTGGCGGATGAGATGCTTGGCCCGCCCCCCCCGCGCTCAGGATAGCCTCCAGGCCTTTGGCCTGGGGGTGGCCCGGCCCAAGGCTGTCCAGGGCAACCTCGGCATTCAGCAGGATAGGCGTTAATATATTATTGAAATCGTGTGCGATCCCTCCGGCCAGGGTGCCTACGGCCTCCAGCTTCCGAGCACGTTGCAGGCGATGTTCCAGCCGCTCCTGACAGGTGGTGTCGCGCACCAGAATGACAAAGCGCTCCACCCGGCCGCTCTCGTCGCGGATGGGGGAGAACACCGCCTCGGCCTGGTAGGCTTGTCCGTCGCTCCGCTTCCCCTTGAACGGGCCGAACCATTCCTCGCCACTCCCAAGTGCATGCGTGATGTCGCGCACCGGAAGCCCATCGGGCAGGGAGGCTAAAAAATCGAAGAAGATCCTCCCCAGCAAGGCCCCCCTTGAAACCCCTAAAATATCGCCAAAGGCGGGGTTGGCGTACTCCAGGGTCCAGTCTTGCCCGGCTATTGCCACCCCTTCGGTGGTCTGCTCCACCGCCGCCACAAGAACCATGCGCTCGGCCTCGGCGCGCTTGCGGGCGGTTATGTCCACCAGCATGCCGTCGATGGACACGAATCTGCCCTCCTGGTCATACACGGCCCGGGCATTGGACAAAGTCCACAGGCGCTGCCCGTCCCGCCGTTTCAGCAAGGCCTCGAACCCCTCGACCATGCCGTCCCTTTCCAGTTGTTGCAGAAGCTGCTGGCGATCGCGGCATTCCACATATATCTGTCGACCCATGTCACTCAAATTCTCCAGGCATTCTCGTGGGGAACCGTATCCGAGCAGGCGGGCCATGGACGGATTGCAGATTGTCAGTTTGCCGCCTACCGTGCTCTGAAATATACCCTCTATGGCGTTTTCAAACAGCCCCCTGTAACGCTCTTCACTTTGGCGCAGAGCCTCTTCCGCGCGCTTGCGGGCGGTAATGTCGGTGATGACGGCAAAGAGCACCTCGCGCTCCCCCACCACGATGGGGGTGATGCGTACCTCCACGTCGCGTTCCGCGCCGTTGGCAAGAGCGTGCCGGGCGGCGGCCACCCGGCTCTCTCCCCTTTTCATGGCCTCCACGGTTGCGCGGTGGCAGTTCTGCCCGGAAAGGCACAGGGCGTTCATGTGCATGGCGGTGATGGTGATATGGTTGCAGCCGTAAAACGCGAGGGCGGCGGCGTTGGCGTCGATAATCCGGCCGGTTGCGGCATCGGCCAGATACATCACCGCAGCGTGATGGCGAAACATTGCTTCAAAGAGCGAGGCCTCGCGACGCAGGCTTTCCTCCCGGCGTTTGCGATCGTCGATGTCGTAGAAGAAGCCTACGATCTCCACCGGCGCACCTTCCTCGCGATTTACCACAGCCTCGTCGCGCACCCAGCGCCAGAGGCCGTCCTTGCGCCGTAGGCGATACTCCACCCCCAGAAACCCCGTTTCCAGCAACTGCGGGACCAGTGCCTTCAGTTCTCCCATGTCGACGGGATGTACATTTTCAGCCCAAAGTTCCGGTCGGGCAAGCCACTCCTCTTTCGTATATCCCAGCAAATGGACGATATTGGGAGTCACCGAGGTGGTGAGCATGCTTGCGGGGTCTGCGGTATAGACCACTGCCGGGCCGTTGGCGAAAAGGTGGAGCAGTTTATGAGGGCCGATCATGTGTCGGCCGGACGGGGCTGATCCAGGAGGAGCATCCGGGAATAAAAAGCATAATTGTTCCGTTGGTGCTTTTTGACGTGGTACATGGCCTGGTCGGCCTGATCGATAAGTACGCCAGGGTCGACGCCGTCGTCCGGGGCCATGCAGATGCCCACGCTTGCCCCTGGCCCTTTGAACCCGCCCAGGGCCATGTAGGGCTGGCCAAGAGCAACGATGAGCTTGGCCGCCACGTCGGCCGCCCCGGCTTCGCCACGCAGGGCGCAGAGCAGCACCACGAATTCATCGCCCCCCACGCGGGACACGGTATCGGTGGCACGCACCTGCCCCTGCAACCGTTGGGCAACTTCCCGAAGCACCTCATCGCCCACGGTATGGCCGAAGGAATCGTTAACCGGCTTGAAGTTGTCGAGATCCAGGAAAAGCACGGCCACCTTGGTGTCTTCCCGCCGGGCAACATCGACTAACTGTTCCAGCCGGTCGAGCATAAGCAGCCTGTTGGGCAGGCCCGTCAGCGGATCATGCAGAGCGGCATGGCGGGCCTGCACCTCCATGGTCTTGGCGTTGGTGACGTTCTGGACCACGCCGTCGTAAAAGGCCACCCGCCCGAAGGCGTCGCGCCGCAGCACCGGGGTGTTGCGCACCCAGCGGATGTCGCCGTCCTTGCGGCGTATGCGGTGAGTCAGGGGCGCGGCGTCCAGGCCCGCCATCAGATTAGAGGCTTGATCGCGCACGGCCAGGCGGTCTTCCTCGTGCACCATGCCGATCCACAGAGAAGGATCGGCCTCGTACTCGGCCGGAGAATAGCCGGTCACGGCCAGACACCCCGGACCATGGGTGGTGGAGACGGCCCGCCCGTCGCGAATCATGACCGTGTAGACGTAGTCGGTCACCGATTCCAGAAGCCGACGATAGCGCGCCTCGGATTCCCGCAGGGTATGTTCGGCCGCCTCAAGGCGTTCGGCCTTGAGTTTCAGCTCGCCGATTTCCGCGAGAAGCTGCTCTTTGGTCTTTTGGGCTTCGTGCATGCTGTTTGGCGAAACCATACCGCGTCTCCCCTGTTTGCTGCAAGCTCGAACCAAACCGGCTGAAAATATTTGCCGCAAGCCTGTTTTCAGGCCGGACGCAGTGAGCTATCCTTAACCCACGACAAAAAGGCGTCTGCCTGCCCAACTGCAAGGAGTATCCCATGAAAGACGAACTCAAGCCCAAGCATTATGAAGTAATGCGTTCCAAACACCCGCATTTCATCGAAGCAGTGGAATCCCTCGGCAAGGCCATGCGCGACTGCGGGCCGCTGGACGAAAAAACCCTGCTGCTCATTCAACTGGGCGCGGCCGCCACCTCCCACTCCGAGGGCTCTGTGCTCTCCCACACCCGCCGGGCCATGGCCGCCGGAGCCAGCCTGGACGAAGTCTATCACGCCCTCATGGGCCTCACCTCCACCATCGGTTTTCCCACCGTGGCTGCGGCCATGTCCTGGGTGCGCAAAAACTTCGAGAACGAATAACGGCCCGAGGGGCGGCTCAGCCGGTCACAACCCGGTTGCGGCCGCTCCGCTTGGCACTGTAGAGAGCGTCGTCGGCGCGCTTGAACAAGTCGTCCACGCTGTCTCCAGGCGCAAAGACCGCCAGGCCGATGCTCACGGTGAACCGGACAATTACTGTCCCGACGGGTGTTTGTAGCCCGGCCAGGGCCGTGCGCAGACGCTCGGCAATGCGCTTGGCGTCCTCGGGGCCTGTGTGCACCAGAAGGGCCGCGAATTCCTCGCCGCCAATCCGGCCGAACACGTCGGGAGTGCGAAGCGCGTTCTGGCTGGTGAGCACCAGGGCTTTGAGCACCTCATCGCCCACGGCGTGGCCGTGGGTGTCGTTGATGGCCTTGAAGTCGTCCACATCCAGCATGAGCAGGGCCAGGGCTTCGCCGTACCGGGTGCTCCTGGCCACTTCCGCCTCGGCCCGCAGCAAAAACTGGCGGCGGTTGGCTGTTCCGGTCAGGGAATCCGTACTGGCCAGCCGGGTCAGTTCCTCTTCCAGACGTTTGCGCCTAGCCTCATCGCGACGCAGGGCCTCGGCCATGGCGTCCATGGCCTGCCCGATGCGGCCAAACTCGCAGTCATCCTTCTCCATTTCGCTTCGTGCCGCCAGATCACCCCGCCCAAGGCGCTCTGCCACCGTTTGCAAACGCGAAACTTTTCTGCCGATGATCAGCTCTCCCATGACCCTGGCCAGAGCGAGGGCAAACAGGGCCGCGAGAGAGAGTAACAGCAGATTCTGGCGCATGAGGCTGTCGGCCCTGGCCGTGGCCTGGGCTGCGGGTATGCCCACCACCAGATAGAGATAGGGGTCATCTTCGGGACGCAGGCGCAACTTCTTGTAGGCGTAATACCGGTTGAAGCCGTCCGAGCCCTGCTTGATGGTGATGCCCGAACCGCCCTGACCCGACACTTCCGCCCAGACGTCGGCCTTGATCTGCTTCCCGACCGGGTTGGTCTCAGGGCTGGCCGGGTGAATGAGCAGGCGCACGCCCTGGTAATCCACCAGCCCGACCATGGTCCCCTGGGGAAACCGGTCAAGATCGAAAAGTTTTGGAAAAGTGTCGAGCTTCACCCCGAGCATCAGCACCGCAACAGGGTTGCCCTGGTCATCCAAAACAGCCTGTCCGAAAGGGAAGACCTGCTCATTGCTCATCCTGCCACGGACGTAGCCGCCGGGGGCGAACCCTTTGTTTTGCAAGGCGTCCCGGAAATGCTTGCGATCCGCAAAATTGGCTGTCGAGGAAGGCAGTCCGCTGGCGATGGTTTCGCCCTGGAGGTCGATAAGCAGGAGGTTGGCGTAGACGGGATTAGCCTTGAGCAGTGTGGCCAGAAGTTCCGACGTTTTCTTGCGGTCAAGGGCTCTCACGGCGGGCATCCGGGCCAGAAGCCCAAGGAGTTGGCTGGCGGCGCTGGTAATCTTTTCCTGGGCGTCGCCCATGGCCTCGACGGCGGCTATGGCGTCGCGCTTGGCGTCGTCCAGGGCTTGTTCGCGCATTTTCAGACCCGAATAGAGAATGATGCCGAGAGCTGGCAACACCGAACACAGCACCAGGATGATCAGGTTCTTGCGAATGGAGCCGGAAAAAAAATTCTGCATGGCGCTTTGAGAGATAGAGATGAAGGTTGCCCTGCGAGCGAGACAACCACATCACACGCAAGTAAGATCGTTTATATTCTTATCAGGTAACCAACTGGCAGGCAATGCCAGAATTGGCGCGCACGGGGTTGTCCGGGGCGGCTTCCTTCGCCTTTTATGCGCAAGAATCGAGGAGGAACTCGTCCGCTGTGAATTCCTTTTATTATATTGTATTTACTTAAAAACGTATACGAATACATTCGGCTTCCACTGCACCTGAACTGAATATCATGAGGCAACAAGGCCTCCGGCAAGTTTATGGGCAGGATTGTCTGTTACAGTGTGCGGCATTGGGCCGCAGGCAGCCACAGGCACAAACATGGAGGACGCTATGTATTCGTATTCGAATTTGCTGACAGGCGGCTTGACCGGGCCACCGGCATTCCCCCACTTCGACCAGTTGTATGGACAGTTCAAGGCCGACCCCAGTCTTCGGGCCTTGCTCCCTGCGAACGACCCGCACTCACCCTGGTTGCAACACTATCCTCCTGAGCGGGCGCATTTTGACGAGCAGCGCCGTCGGTTCCCGCATCGAGCCAAGGAGTTGGAACACGCCAGGGCCGTGCATAACGGTGATCGGGTACGGGAGTTCCTGCGAAAAAACGATCCGCTGTTCGAGCGGACCTGGGACATGCTCATGCACATGTTCGAAGTGCTGCCCAAGGCAGCGGAAATCGCGCTCTTTAAAGCCAGCCGGGACAACCTGCCGCTCTTTCTGGAAATATACCGGGACATGCGGGAATGGGCCGGGCAGGTCGAGCATCGCCATCACCACCGCAAGAATGCCCGGACGACGGAACAGAAGCCTAGAATTCAGACGGCCCACCCGGCCCACACAGCTCAGGCGGCCCAGGCAGGCCAAGCCGCTGCAACGGCTCATGGAAACCGTAATCCCCAAGCGGATCGAGAGAGCGGCGGTGGCTGGCATTACCGGACAGCCATCCAAACCGGACAGCTTTTTGATCACCGGCAGGCCTACGCGGCCTTGCAGGCCGACATGGCGGCCGGGCGCGCCGACGAAGGCGACCGGTTCGACTTTTTGAACGCCCTGGCCCATTACGGCGAAGATGAGCCGGTTACCAGGCGCGGGGGCGCGTCATGAGTCCAAACGAAATATTTGACGATGGCGGGACCACCACGACAGCGCTTGAAGCGCCTTCGACGCCCACCCTGGCCAACACCGCGACCCTCGACGGCGGGCAGAGCGTTTCCGCTGGTGTTTCGGGGGAACCGGGGCCTTCGGACCTTCCCTTCGTGAACATGTATGAAAACAGGAACCCCCTGTTCAAGACGCAAATCACCGGCTTTGGCACAGGGACGAGCGCTCCCTTTCAATTCGGAATATTGAATTCCAACCCGTTCATGGACTCGTATGAACGCAACAAGATGCCTGGCAAGGTGGAAGGGACATCGTTTCTTGGGAAAATTAACGATGGCCTTCTTGATGGAACCAAGGATGGCTTTAACCTCCCAACATCCCAAGCGCGTTCGACAATCAGCGAAGCCATCAACAATCCCAGTACTGCGCTAAAGTACTTTGCTGAGGTGGGAGGGAAACGTCTCGCTGACGTAGGAACCACGCCACTTTTGAAGGAAGGGCTTCTTTCGACTTACAGGAGCCAGCATCCGTCACAGCTTGAAAACGATCCTGCCAAAGCCAATTCCTATTTCACAGGACTTGCGGAGGGGGGTGCGAATTCTGGCTTGGCCACCGTCAACGCGGATGATCCGAAAAGAATCGTCAGTGCCGCTGATGTCTGGCATGACCCAACGAACTATAATGTGGGCAGCTTCGTGGGCCGGTATGTTGGAGACGCCCTCATGACGCCTTTTAAGCCCATCCTTTGGGCCGGAGGAGAGATCGTCAAAGACTTCAAAGAAAGCGAACTCAAGCCTCTGCCCAACAACCCCGACGTGAAGGACGGCTTCATGCCCGGCATGGCCCAAGGTTTCGCACAAACATCGCAAAGGTATTTGGGGCAGCAGCCCAGGTATACGGACGCGCAACTGCAAGGCGGTAACCTGTTCACCCTGGGCAAGGCCGGTGGCACAGCCCTAGGCCATACCGCTGGAGTGCCGCTCTGGGGCATTTACAACCTTGGCAAGGCCATGGGGCCTAAGGAAGGGGGATAATCCGGAAATATTTCAAGAACTCTGTGGATCAGGGGCGGCTTGCAGTTTGGAAATGCAGGCCGCTCCGTGGCTACGAATATGAGTAGCCTATACTTATCGTACTTCAGCGAGCTTGTGCAAGGCTTTCCGTTGCTGCTCGATGTGTTCCACAGAGGCCTAAAGCTTCTGATAAAGGGCGTCCATCTGAGGTGGAGGTGTTTTTTTGCAAAGCGTAATTATCGTACTGCTCACTCCTTGAACGCACTCATTACGCTTATTAACTATCGAAATGATTTGCTCTCGTGACAAGGCATTTGGCATTTTCTCTGGAAACTTTTCAACCGTATCAAGCGCCGCGTATAAATAATATAGCCCATCTAACTCCATAACATAAGATACAATAAGCATCATTGCATAGGCGCTTAAAACCGAACCATCAAAATCGGTGTAATCTTTGTTGCGTGAAAGGCTCAAAAACCCCTCGTACACTGCATTCAACTTTATGTCAGCCTTCCATCTGATCTCTAACATGGCCGTTGACAGAGAACCCCTCGGCGGGAAAACTGTTCCTTCCGGTGCAGTTTTCAACTTTAAATACGTTGAATTCATCTGGGACGCATATCTTATCAAGATGTCATTGTACGACTTAGCCATCGCTCGAGACTCATTGTCTGTAATTTTATCTAAATAAACCTTGCTATTGTTAATTCCATTTTCAATAGTATCTTTATATACACTGGAAAGTGTATCATCCAGGGACAAGATTCCATCAGGACTATCCAATGAGCATATATCAGCATAGTAATTTCGCGTACAGTCATAAAAATTCGAAGCCAAATGAGCGAATAAGTTACTTGCATTCCAGAATAAGCTGACATAGTAATAGTCATTTGGTCCAAGTCTATTACTTTTAATTATTGACAAAAACGCGCTTGAATATGATAGGCTCTCATTTACAAAATCTTGGCCTAATGGCTGATATTGTGTAAGCACCTCCAGCGCCTCCTCCCGCGTCAGCGCCTTTCCCGGTCCCGCCGGTTCGGCGGCGAAACACGGGGCCAAGGTGGCAGCCAGGAAGAAAAAAACGAACAACAGATGGCGGAACATGGAGTACTCCAGAAAATAATTCTGTTATCTGTCTGCGTTTGCCGGCAACGATACCGCTTGCGCGACAACCCTACGCGGCCACATTTAGGCCAAGGCCATGGGGTGGTCAACCGCAGGCGGCAATCCGCACCTACGCGTCCTGTGCACGCCCGCCTTGACGCCACCGTCCATTTCACGCATCACTCATGAGGTTAACAGACTTTTCACCACGCCATGCGAGGGTATCGTTATGATCATGGACTGCATGAAAACCGTTGATCCGTCTCTTACCGACCTCTTCCGCCCCTTCGGCCTGAAGATGGAGGAAAAGGGCCTGCCGCCCATCGTCATCAACGTGTTCAAATGTTACTATTCCCGGCTGCTCTACGGAGCGCAGGGCAAGCTCATCGAAGACGAGCTCATGCCCCTGGGCGACAGCGAAGTGCCCAGCTACGAAGACCTGGCCTCCTACGCCACAGCCGGGCGCGAAGCCATGGGGCACGCCGTGGTCATCAAGCTCAATGGCGGCCTGGGCACCTCCATGGGCCTGGAAAAGGCCAAGAGCCTCATCACGGTCAAGGATTCCATGAGCTTTCTGGACCTCATCCTGGCCCAGATGCGCACCCTGCGGGAAAATCACGGCCGTCTGCTGCCGCTGCTGTTCATGAACAGTTTTAAAACCCATCTGGACACAATGCTCCAGGTGGAAGGCTTCGACAACGGCGCGGCCAACCTGCCTCTGGCCTTCCTGCAACATCGTTATCCCAAAATTCTGGTCAAGGATCTGGCCCCGGCCACCTGGCCCAAAAACCCGGAACTGGAGTGGAATCCGCCTGGACACGGCGACGTCTACACAGCTCTTATCACCTCAAAAATTCTCAAGAAGCTGCTGGAAAAGGGCTTCCACTACGCCTTCATCTCCAATTCCGACAACCTGGGCGCGGTGATGGACGAGCGGCTGCTGGGCTATATGGTGCGCGAACGCGCCCCCTTTGTCATGGAAGTGGCCGGGCGCACCGCCGCCGACCGCAAGGGCGGGCACCTGGCGCGGCTGAAATCCAACGGGCGCATGGTGCTGCGCGAACTGGCCCAGTGCCTGGAGCGCGACATGGGCGCCTTCCAAGATACCAACCGCCACCGTTTCTTCAACACCAACTCCCTGTGGGTGGACCTGAGGGCCATGGAGCAGGTCTTCGTGGCCAACGGCATGATGCCCCTCGACCTCATCCTGAACCCCAAAAGCCTGGACCCCCGCGACCCCAGATCCCCGGCGGTCATCCAGATCGAGACCGCCATGGGCTCGGCCATCTCGGCCTTCGAAAACGCCCGGGCGGTCAAAGTGCCGCGCACCCGCTTCGCCCCGGTGAAAACCACCTGCGACCTGCTGCTGGTGATGAGCGACTGCTACGACCGCAGCCCAGACCAGACCATCGTCCCCTCGCCCAAGCGGGTGGACCACATGCCCATGGTGCATCTGGACAGCAGGCACTACAAGAAGATTGACGATTTCGCGGCCCGCTTCGCCGACGGCGCGCCCTCGCTCATCGAGTGCGAATCCTTCACGGTCAAAGGCGACGTGCGCTTCGAAGGCGGAGTGGTTGCCCTTGGCCATGCCGAGGTGGTGAACACCTCCGACGCCCAGGTGGTGGTTCCCGCCGGTACGGTCATCAGCGGCGAGATGAGGCTCTCATGATGCGGGTTCTCCTGGTGGAAGACGATCCCCAGGCGGCGTCCTACCTGGTTAAAGGCCTCAAGGAACAGGCCATCGCCGTGGACCACGTGGCTGACGGCCGCGAGGGCCTGTACCGGGCCACCGGGGCCGAATACGACGTGATCATCCTGGACCGCATGCTGCCGGGGCTCGACGGCCTCACGCTGCTCCGCACGCTGCGGGCCTCAGGCAACGCCACGCCGGTGCTGCTGCTCTCGGCTCTCTCGGATGTGGACGACCGGGTGGACGGCCTGAAGGCCGGAGGCGACGACTACCTGACCAAACCATTCGCCTTCGCCGAGCTGATGGCCCGGCTGGAGGCCCTGGGGCGCAGGCGCAAGGCTGAACAGCCCCTGACAGTGCTGCGGGTGGCCGACCTGGAACTCGATCTGGCCGCCCGCACGGTGAAACGTTCGGGAAAGCCTATCGACCTCAAGCCCAAGGAATTCTCCCTGCTGGAATATTTCATGCGCCACGCCGGGCAGGTGGTCACCCGGACCATGCTGCTGGAACGCGTGTGGGATTACGCCTTTGATCCTCAGACCAACGTCATCGACGTCCACGTCAGCCGACTGCGCGGCAAGATCGACAAGGATTTCGAAAAGCCCCTGCTCCACACCGTGCGCGGGGCCGGGTATATGCTTCGTGATCCGTCCGAAACTCCTTAAAACCTTCAGCTTCCGGCTGGCCCTGTGGTATGTGGGCCTCTTCGCCGTCTCCGCCACGGTCATCTTCGGCTTCATCTACTGGGCGGCAGTGACCTTCATGGCCCGCCAGACCGACGAGATCATCGAAACCGAAACATGGAGCCTGGCCGAACAGTACGACCAGCGCGGCCTGGGCGGCCTGATGATGATAATTGCCAGCCGCCTGCGCAACGACCTGGCCCGAAACAATATCTATATGCTGGTGGACCGCGAATACAACTACCTGGCAGGCAACATGCGCCAGTGGCCGCCAGCTATCGAGCCCAAGGGACTGCCCGAATGGTTCGACATCAGCATGACCGTCAACGACGAGGCCAAAACCCTGGACGCACGGGTAATGATCATCACCCTGCCGGGCAAGGTCCACCTGCTGGTGGGCCGGGAGATGTCCGAGGTGACGCGGGCCAGAACCATCCTGTCGCGCTCCATGGCCTTGGGGCTGCTGTTCACCGTTTTTCTGGGCCTGGGCTGGGGACAGGTGATGAGCAGCAAGCTGCTCTCGCGCCTTGAGGACGTCAACCGGGCCAGCGGCGAGATCATGGCCGGGGCCATGTACCGGCGCATTCCGGTTTCAGGACGAGGCGACGAGTTCGACCGCCTGGCCGAAAGCCTGAACGCCATGCTCGACCGCATCGGCGACCTGTTGACCGCTGTGCGACAGGTCAGCGACAACATCGCCCACGATCTGCGCAGCCCCCTCACCCGCCTGCGCTCGCGCCTGGAACTTGCCCTCCTGGAGGCCCCGGAACCGGCAGTCCAGCGCCAGGCCATTGAAGATGCCATCGATCAGGCCGAGGGCATCATCGCCACCTTCAACGCCCTGCTGACCATCGCTCAGGCCGAGGCCAGCGCTGGGCGCGGCGAGGTGGACCCCCTGGACCTGTCGCAACTGGTGAGCGACGCGTCTGAACTCTACGAGCCTCTGGCCGAAGACAAGGACATCACCTTCAGCACCAGCGTGGTGGCGGACGTGGCCTTGCCCGGCAACCGCCATCTGCTCTCCCAGGCGTTGACCAACCTGCTCGACAACGCCGTGAAGTACACGCCCAGGGGCGGCTCCGTGCGGGTGAGCCTGGAAAGCGGCCTCCACGGCCCGGTGCTCACCGTGGCCGACAGCGGGCCAGGCATCCCCGAGGCAGAGCGCGACAACGTGCTCAAACGCTTCTACCGCCTGGACCAGAGCCGCAACACCCCCGGCAACGGGCTGGGCCTCTCCCTGGTGGCCGCCGTGGCCCGTATGCACGGGGCCACGTTGAGCCTGGATGACAATAATCCTGGCCTGTCCGTCAGCCTGCACTTCCCCGCCTGAGCGCCTTACAGGCAGTTTTTTCACCTCCCACCCCTCAAGACGAAGAAACCGCATGAACAACCGTTCACCTTCAGGAAATATCCTGGTAAGATTACGGGACTATTTCCCCTAATCACCAGAGCGGTTCGCCGCCCTCAATCCAGGAGAACTTCATGCGCAAATGGATCACACAGCGTAGCATCGCCCTCAGCCTGCTTATCCTGCTGTTCACCGTCACCAGCGTTTCTGCCCAGCTGCCCAGCTTCGCGGATCTTGCTGAAAAGGCCGGCCCCGCCGTGGTGAACGTATTCACCGAAACCAAGCCCAAACCCCAAGCCCAAGCCAACCGTCAGCCCCGTATGGTTCCTCCCAAGGGAACCCCCTTTGACGACTTCTTCGACCAGTTCGACCAGTATTTCCGCCAGCAGCCCGAGAAGCGCAGCCGCTCGCTGGGCTCCGGCTTCCTCATCTCATCCGACGGCTACATCCTGACCAACAACCACGTGGTGGAAAAGGCCGACTTGGTCAACGTCAAGCTCCAGAAAGGCGAAAAGACCCTCAAGGCCAAGGTCATCGGCACCGACCCCGAAACCGATCTGGCCCTCATTAAAATAGAAAACGGGGGCTCCCTGCCCTACCTCAAGCTCGGCGATTCCGCCAAGATGCGCGTGGGCGACTGGGTGGTGGCCATCGGCAACCCCTTCGGCCTGACCCACACCGTTACTGCGGGCATCATCTCCGCCAAGGGACGCATCATCGGCGCCGGCCCCTATGACGACTTCATCCAGACCGACGCCTCCATCAACCCCGGCAACTCCGGCGGCCCGCTGCTCAACCAGGCGGGCGAGGTTATCGGCATCAATACCGCCATCGTGGCCTCGGGACAGGGCATCGGTTTCGCCGTCCCTTCCAACATCGCCAAGGACGTGGTGGCCCAGCTCAAGGACAAGGGCAAGGTCCGCCGTGGCATGATCGGCGTCACCATCCAGTCCGTGGATGAAAACTCCGCCAAGGCCCTGGGCCTGGCCAAGCCCCAGGGTGCGCTGGTCAACCAAGTCAGCCCCGGCGGCCCGGCTGACAAGGCAGGCATCGTGCCCGGCGACGTGATCACCGAACTCAACGGCCAGCCCGTCACCGACTCCCACGATCTTACCACCCGCGTGGGCGTCCTGGCCCCTGGCGATTCCGTCACCGTCACCGTGATTCGCAAGGGCAAGAGCCAGAACCTGAAGATCACCCTCACCGAGCGCGACCTCAAGGCCTTTGCCCAGGACAGCCCGGACGGCGCGCCCTCAGCCGACAACACCTTGGGTATGGCCCTGCGCCAGGGCCGCCAGGGCGAAGGCCTCACCGTGACCGCAGTGGAGCCCGGCTCTCCGGCCGCTGAAGCGGGCATCAACCGGGGCGACCAACTGCTGGAGATCAACCAGCGCCCGGTCGCATCCCCGGATGACGCCGCCAAGGTCATCGCCGAGGAAGGCCAGGCCAAGGGCGCAGTGGTGCTGCTGCTCAAACGCCAGGGACGTCCGCTGTTCCGCTCCATACCGATTCAATAAGTTCGACAAACTGACCCGGTCCTAGCCCCGCTGGGCCAGAGCCTCACCCCCCCCCTCACAGGAGTCCCCGCGAAAGCGGGGATTCTTGTTTGTATTGGATGCGGGAAGGGGAACCGTGCGCAGGAGTGATGGAAGAACAGAGCAAAGGCATCAAGCTGGTGATAGTGGCGGACGGGGCGGACGTGGCGGACGGGGCGGACGGGGCGGACGGGGCGGACGGGGCGGAC